>JBLNFC010000275.1:0-17690 GCA_050263355.1 Acidobacteriota bacterium | reverse complement strand
CCACTTCCACCTGGAACTTCGCTGTCTTGCACTCCCGCCAGTTCGTTGTACTGCACCCAGAAATCTGTCTCCAGGATTTCTGCTGCGGAAGCGAACCTGAGCAGCGCGGCATCACCTTTTGTCAGAGTTCCCCTATGCTCCTCCGCATTATCGCTGGCAAATAGGGGCAAACCAGATGTGAGAAGTCCGGCAGCTGCGGTCGCCGTGCCCGCTGTAACCAAACTCTTCTTCATAAACGAACGTCGCCCAACCACCTGCTTGGAATCCGTCGCTTCGTCCTTCATAGATTCATCTCCTTGATGATCGTTCGTTCGTCAGAACAGGGAAACGGAACGGGAACGAACGTCCAAGTGAAGCTAGTGGAGATATGTGAACGAAGTGTCAAATGGACGACTTACTAATGTCATTTGTTTGTCATTAGTTTGTCAGTACCGCGAATTCCAAAAATTTAGATTGCTATGTTTTTCCGTTCTCATCCTGCGGCCTTCGGGCCGAAAGAATTTATGCACTTCAAACCAATTCTCCACTCCGTGTCATTCCGAGCGGGCTTCAGCCCCGAGGAATCTGATCTTAGTTTTCCATTATCATTAAGAGCGCACCAGCACTCGAAGGCTCTGCTGGTTTGGAAGTGCTCACGCGATTAGCTGTGTTCGCGCCAGAATGCCTTTAGCCGCTCTCGGTCCCGGAATGCCTCCGTACCACCTGCGGCGGTAGTTGAGTAGGCGCCCGCCAGATTCCCGGCCCTCAGACATTGTTCGAGACTCGCACCCTTCACATATTCAGAAACAAATCCCGCATCGAAACTGTCTCCTGCTCCGACCGGATCGATCACCTTCACTTTCACTCCGGGACTGCTCACCCGCTCGTGTCCCCGCCGCGCAATGGAACCATCCGCCCCCACTTTCACGACCACCACGCCCACAACTTGCGACAGCTTGGCTGCGGCCTCTTCCAGATCCTCGGTTCCCGCCGCTTGTTTCGCCTCACGCTCATTGGGCAGAAACACATCCACATACCGCAGGGCTTCCTGCAAGCCACCTTGCCAGGTTCCTTCCGGGTCATCATTCGTGTCCAACGAAACACTTAACCCGGCCGCTTTCAATTTTTGAAACAGTTCCGGCACTCGCGGACGCAGGCCGGCTTGCAGATAATACGAGCAAAGGTGAAAGTGGCGTGCAGAAGACAAATACTCGAAATCCAAATCTTCGTACTTTAGCTGCGCAATGGTTCCCAGATAGGTGAGAATGTTCCGCCACTTACCGTGTTGCAGGATCACCGTCAAACCCGTGTTGGTCCCGTCACTCGCCCGCTGTACGCGCGAAACATCCACCCCCGCTTCGCTCAGCCTTTGCAGCGCGATGTCGCCCATCGCGTCCTTGCCTATTTTTGAGTAGAAGCCCACCCGCGAGCCCAAGGCAGCAAGATTGTGCGCCACGATGCCCGATGATGCGCCCAGCGTGAGCGACATCTCCTTCGCCAATAATTCACGCTCGGGGATCAGTTGTTCGGGAAGCCCGTAGAGAATGAGATCAAGATTCAACTCGCCGGCGATGGTGATATCGAATTGGGGCATTGGAACAGGATGCAAGCGGGGAATGCTTATGATTGAGTCGCTGCAGGCTACACGAGCGCGACGTTGATTCCCGCCTTCCTCAGCGCTTTCAGATCTGGTTTAGATATTCCGTGATCCGTGATCACGTGCTGCATGCCGATGGGTGGCGCAATCAGCGCCAGGCTTCTCCGTCCAAACTTGCTCGAATCGCAAACCGCTACCGTGGTGTTGGAAACTTCCACCATAATCCGATTTACTTTCGCCTCCAGAAGATTAGGAGTGCTCAATCCGTACGACACGTCAAAACCATCTACGCCTAGAAACAGGATGTCGGCGCTCAGTCTGCGCAGAGTCTCTTCCGCGATCGGGCCCACGAGCGAAAATGAGTTCTTGCGCAGCGCGCCGCCGGTAACGATCACCTCCACATCGGTTCCAGACAATTCCGAAACGATGTTCACCGCGTTCGTCACCACCGTCAGATTGTGGAAGCTTCGCAGCGCCCGCGCGATGGCGGTTGTCGTGGTGCCCGAATCCAGGATCACCACCTGCCCTTCGCTCACCATCGACGCCGCTGCTTCGGCGATACGCAGCTTCTCTTTGCGGTGGAGTTTTTCCTTCTCGCGCAGCGTTGGATCGGCCAGCGCACCCTCGCGTGAAGGCAACGCTCCGCCATGTGTGCGGTGGAGCAAGCCATCCGCGTGCAAAATTTCAAGATCTTTGCGAATGGTGACTTGGGAGGTGTTGAAGGTGGTCGCCAGTTCGTTAACCAGCACCCGACCTTCGCGGTTAATCAGCTCGAGAATAGCGCGACGGCGTTCTTCGTTTAGCAAGGATCAGCCCAGATCTCAGCGGTGGGGGCCCGCAGCTCATTTCATTTGCACTTTCCTTTTATAACGATTTCTTTCGTCTGTCCAGCGTAGACCGGGGAAGCGCATGGAGACGGTGCAATCGCGGCGCACAGCAATGCCCGCGCAGAGCAGGGATCACATGGCAAGAGCCACTCTACGGTCGTGTGTGGAAGGCGCAAGGCTTGTGCCGCCGTGTGGAACAGCGAGGCTTTACCATCGTATGTGGAAGGAGCGATGCTACGGCCGTGTTTTGGAAGAGCGGCGCTTTGCGTGTTGTGGAAGAAGCGACACGTGTGCCCCGATGTGGAAGAGCGGCGCTTTAGCGCCGCGTTATCGACATTCCTCGATAGGGGCTTTAGCCCCCGAGGGGATTACGCCCGGCACCGCGACAGGCTTCCCGGCAAGCGATCGCCTCGAACTCACCAAAGGAATAGACCACACCGCCAGGCGATATCCCAGCAACACCGTCAAAACCGCCGCGTACTCAAGCGGCTTGGTTAAATCTTTCTTCACCAGCCACACGTAGTGAATCACACCGGCAATGGCGCTGAAGTAAATCAACCTATGTAGCAGGTTCCAGCGCTTGCCACCCAACCTCCTGATCCAGCCACGCGTCGACGTAATCGCGAGGGGAATCATCAGCACAAACGCGGTGAAGCCCATGGTGATAAACGGACGCTTAGCTACGTCCTTCACCATCTCATGCACATCGAAAAATTTGTCCAGCCAGATGTAAGTTGTGAAGTGCAGCGTGCCATAAAACATGGCGAACAGGCCCAGCATTCTCCGGAACCGGATGAGCCAATACTGCTTTGTGAGCATTCGCAAAGGGGAAACGGCCAGCGTCACGCACAGGAAGATCAGGGTCCAGTCCCCCGTCGAATGCGTGATCACCTCGATCGGATTCGCGCCTAAGAGTCCGTTGTAGGCTTTCCATCCCAGCCGTACCAACGGCCCAAGGCACACCAAAAACGTTACGACTTTGGCCCACCGAATCACTTTGTAATTCTCGGTATCCTGGACAGAATGTTTTGCCGCAGACCTGCCTAGAAGTTCTTCTTCAAGTCCATCCCATTATATAAAGATGCGACCTGATCACCGTATCCGTTGAACATCAGAGTAGGCCTCTTGGTGAACTCGCCTAGCCGGCGTTCGCGAGCCTGGCTCCATCGCGGATGGTCTACATTCGGATTCACGTTCGAGTAGAAGCCATACTCGTTAGGCGCAGACCTCTGCCAGCTATTGACCGGCTGGTCGGCCCGGAAGGAAACTTTCACGATCGCCTTCGCGCTCTTGAACCCGTATTTCCACGGCACCACAATGCGCAGCGGCGCACCATTCTGATTCGGCAACTGCTCGCCGTACATGCCGAAGCATAGCAACGCCAGCGGGTGCATGGCCTCATCCATCCTCAAACCTTCGACATAAGGCCATTCCAGAACACCCGATCTCTGCCCTGGCATCTGGCCGGGATCATTCAGGGTGGTGAACTCCACGAACTTGGCCTTGCCCAGGGGGTCCGCCTGCTTGATCAATTCGCTCAGCGAGAATCCCACCCACGGCACAACAATCGACCATCCTTCTACGCAGCGATGGCGATATATGCGCTCTTCCGGGCTGGCCAGCTTCATAATGCTGTCCACATCCAGTGTCTTCTTGTTTTTAACCAGCCCGTCAATCTTCACCGTCCACGGACGCGTGCGGAGATTCTTTGCCAACCCGGCCGGCTCGTACTTGTCCGTCGAAAATTCGTAGTAGTTGTTGTAGTTCTCGACGTCCTTTTCCGGAGTAATTTTCTCGTCGGTGCTGAACTTGCTCTTCTGTATGCCTTCGATCCTCGCGCCTGCGTGAGCGCTTTCGTCAGGCGAAGCAAGTTCCCGCAAAATTCCGCCTCCTACCGCCGCAGCGCCCAGCAGCGCCGCCCCGGCCAGAAACTTCCGTCGATTCAGGTACAAACTTTGCGGCGTAATCTCCGACGAAGCTATGTCGGCCGGTTTCTTGATCAGCATGAAAGACCTCAACAGGGCGATCCATAGGAAGTACGAACCCACTCCCCACACGGATTCTGTCACCCAGAGATAGGACGCTGATTTTCCGGAAAAGTTGCACGTCGAGGTGGAAACGCCTAACTAACTGTAATGAAACGTCTAGCCGCACTCGCGTGAAGCACCGATGAGAGACTCACAAGAGTGGGAGCCAGCAGAGGACGCGAAACTGGTGAGTTCGCGAAGCAAAATCGTGCAGACTTTATACTTCGCCAATGCCTTCGTACTTCGTACCTCGTACTTCGTCAATCCGTTCGTACTGCGTACCGCGTACTTCGTCAATCCCATTCGTACCTCGTACCTCGTACCTCGTCAATCCCTTCATACCTCGTCAATCCCCTTAATTCGTCACTGCCCAATAATTTCTCGCACCTTCCGCGCCAGGTGTTGCAGCGTAAATGGCTTCTGCAAAAATGCAGTCTCGGGTTCGAGCACGCCCTGATTCAAAACCGCGTCTTCACTATATCCAGACAAAAACAGTACCTTGCTCTGCGGACGTACTTTCAGCAACTCGCGAGCCAATTCGCGGCCACTCATCCCGGGCATGACCACGTCTGTGATCATGAGGTGAATGGTCTGCGGGGACGACGCGACGAGCTTCAAAGCTTCCTCGCCGTTTTCGGCCTGTATGACCTTGTAGCCGCGGCTCGCCAGGGTCTCAGCCACCAATTGCCGGACGGAATCTTCGTCTTCTACCAGCAACACCGTTTCCGTTCCTTCCAGCGCAGTGCTCTTTGCCTTCACGGTGTCGGTCGGTTCGGCCGCGTCTTCCACGCGCGGCAGATAAATGCGGAAGGTTGACCCGTGTCCGACTTCGCTTTGCGCGAACACGTACCCGCCACTCTGCTTGATGATGCCGTACACGGTTGAAAGTCCCAGCCCGGTTCCTTTGCCTTTTTCCTTGGTTGTGAAGAACGGTTCGAAGATACGCGCCTGCGTCTCCTTGTCCATTCCGCAACCCGTATCGCTCACCAACAACATGATGTAAGGTCCCGGTTGAATGTACGTATGTTCCCGACGGTAGGAATCGTCCAGTTCGGCATTACCGGTCTGGATCGTGATCTTTCCACCTGCGGGCATCGCATCTTTTGCATTCACCACCAGGTTCATGATGACCTGCTCAAGTTGGCCCGCATCCGCGCGCGTGCGACCCACGTTCGGCTCTAGCCGCGTCGTCAAATCGATGTTCTCTCCGATCAGTGGCCGCAGCAGTCGCTCCATGTCCTGCACGATCGCGTTCACGTCGACAACCTTGAGCTCGAGCAGTTGTTTCCGGCTGAACGCCAGCAACTGTCGCGTGAGCGTAGTCGCCCGGTCCGCCGCTTGTTGGATCGCTTCCACCTTCGTATGCAACGGATCTTTACCATCCAGGCGATCCAGCAACACCTCTGTGTAGCCGCTGATGACCATGAGCAGGTTGTTGAAGTCGTGGGCCACACCTCCCGCCAGCCGTCCCACCGCCTCCATCTTTTGCGCTTGTCGGAATTGATCTTCCAGCACTCGTTTGTCCGTCACATCTTCCGCAATAAGCTCCAGGAAGTCCTGTGAAACGTCACCATTGCTCACCACGCGTCCACTGAGCCGCACCGTGAGGATGGTGCCGTCCTTCCGCTTCCATTTCACCTCGAAATTGTCGATCTTCCCTCTGCACTTACTCTCTCGCAGAAGGCGTGCTAATTCCTCGGGGCGCAAGAAAACATCTTTGTCCGGATCCAGAGCGAGCACCTCTGCCGCCGAGTCATAACCCAGCATCGAAACTAAAGCAGGATTGGCGTCTCGCAGTCGGCCTTCATGATCCGAGCGGTAGATTCCATATACCGCGCTATCTACCAGCGAGCGGTAGCGCGCTTCCGAAGTTCGCAGCGCCTCTTCATTCCGTTTGTGCTCGATTGCCGTAGCAAGCTGCTGCGAGACGAAAGTCAGAATCTCTTTATCTTTGTCCCCAAAGCGAAAGGCGTCGTTATAACTCTGGACCGCTACTACTCCCAGCGTCGTCGCACCCATTTTCAAGGGAACGCCCAGCCAGTCGAGTGACGGCGCGCCGATCTCATCTACTTCTCGGCGGCGCAACAATTCCTCGAAAATCTCACCCGTAGCCAGCAGTGGTTCTCCGGTGCGCAGCACATATTCCGTCAGCCCGCGCCCGAGTTTGCGCGGCTCCGGCCGCGGATCCTGCTCGTCCACGAAGTAAGGAAACGACAGGTAACCAGTGCCGGCATCATAGAGCGCAATATAGAAATTCCGTGCGTACATCAGTTCCGCCACAATGCTGTGAATGGCCGCGTAAAATTGCCCCAGGTCCTCGGCAGAACTGGTCTTCTCTGCTAATCGGTACAGCGCCGAACTCAAAGCCTCCGCTCTCTTCTTCTGCGAAATGTCCCGGTAAATGGCGTACAGCGCTAACGTCTCACCGGCCACGCTGACGGGCGTGCCGAGAATGGAGACATCCACCAGGGTGCCGTCTTTCCTGCGCCTCCTGGTTTCCAGGCTGACCTTCTGGCCTGAATCGAGCGCGCGGCTCATCTCGTCCGCTTGCGCCCGCAACTCCAAAGGCACGATCAAATCGCCCACCATCTGCCCCAGGGATTCTGCTTCGCTGTAGCCGAACAACCGCGTGAACTCGCTGTTGATCCGCATGATGCGGTATTCAGTATCGAGAATCGTGATGGCTTCCGGAGCACACTCCACCAGCTGTTCGAGATACGCTTTGTGGATCTCTGGATTGCCTTCCAACCAACTCTGTGCAAGACCTTTGTCGGTTGATGAAGGATTCTGCGAAAGAGCAGGAGGACTTCCACTCTCGAGTGTCGCCTTTAGAAATCTGGCGCGCAGCATGGCTGCCGACGAGATCGGAGGGGTGAGCCGGTCACCCATGATGCAGTACCTCCCGAGAAGTCATTCCAATCAAAGATGTTAGTGCCGGTTTTCCACAGCGGAAAGGTTACTGAGGTAATTGTGCACGCACTGACGGCAGCGCGTGGGTGGGATTTAGTTAAAGCATTAAAGAAGAGAACTGCCCAGGATTACGAAGTTAATGGCAAGATTTCGCAGGCGCGCTCAATGGCTATCCGCTGCATGGTGTCTACTGCCAGGAATTCGAATCCGTATTGGAAACCGTTCTTATAGCGCACAATTGCTCGCAATTTCACAGGATGCTGGCAAAGAGGCACGGTGAATTCCAGCCCCACCACCTCGCCCATCTCCAGGTCTCCCGTCAGCGTGCCGCCGATGCCTTCCTTGCCGATCATCGTCGACCTGCCCCAGATGGTAGTCGTCACGCCTGCGCGGAAAATGTGCACCAGCATCCGCACGTCGATCTGATGCCGTGGAAACCTGCGCTTGCTGCGCGATGACCTCTTGGGTGCGCCATCGTCCATGTATTCTTCTTTCGCGGGGCGAGCTCCCGTTTTTCCCGTCGCTGGTTTAGTTCCCATGCAGCAAATATCCAGGCTCGAACGGATTCTTTCCGGCCACTTTCACCACCGCTACTCCACCCGTGATCGAGTAAACGTCCACCACGCCCAAAGCGCCCGGTATGGATTGAACCTTTGAAACCACTTCCTCATCGGATTTTACGATTACGATCGCCGGATGATTCATCCTGCCGTGATTTGCCGTCGTAATCAACTCTTTGACATCTTCGACTTTGGACTCGTACACCTTTTGCACAACCAGCTTCATTTCGGGCGACTGCGGATCGAGCATGATAAACGTAACCGGCCGGCCGTCGGGCCAGTGCTGCGTTTCGCCTTTGCAGACCTTAACCAGGTCGGCCAGCGCGATCGCCTGCATTGCACTTCCCTTGTTGGAGATGACTGCCAAGTCTTTGGCCTGAGCCGGAATCAATCCGACCGAGCCAATTCCCGCCAGCAAGATTAAGGATAAGAGATTCCGCCCCACAATCATTCCGCACTCCCCGACACAAGTACGTGGTTGATTGTCCCCCAGCTTGGGGTAACCCTCAACGGTCACGAAGGTCATGTACCTTCAGCGCCACTAATCGAAGGTAACAACCGGAGGCATTTTGTCGAAGAGCGCCGCTTCAGCGGTGGAAGAGCGGCGCTTTAGCGCCGCGTCAAACGTATCTCGAACGGGGGCTTTAGCCCCCGCCACCGACAACAAAAAAAGAGCCTCGGACCCATCCGAGGCTCTCCACAATTTTCCTTTAATTATCGTCCCGCCAGCGCTGGCTCCGGAGCCGACTTGAAAGCTTCGTACCGGCTGTTGATCTCGTCCCAATTCACCACGTTCCACCAGGCGGCAAGATACTCCGGCCGTCGATTGTTGTACTTCAGATAATACGCATGCTCCCACACGTCATTCCCCAGGATGGGATACAGACCCTGCGAATACGGGCTGTCCTGGTTCGGCGTCGAGATAATTTGCACTTCTCCGTTCGGCTTTCCAGCCAGCCAAACCCAGCCGCTGCCGAACTGCTTCGCGCCCGCATCATTGAATTTCGTCTGAAAATCCTTGAAGCTGCCGAATGTTTGCTTAATCACCTCGGCAACCTTCCCACTGGGATCGCCACCGCCATTGGGCTTCATGATTTTCCAGAACATAGTGTGATTCACATGACCGCCGCCATTGTTACGTACGGCGGTGCGAATGTCTTCCGGAACGGCGTTCAGATCGCGCAGCAACTCTTCCACTTTCTTGGATTGCAGATTGGGATATTTCTCCAGCGCGGCATTCAGGTTCTTAACATAAGCGCCGTGGTGCATGTCGTGGTGCAGCTTCATGGTCTGCTGGTCAATCGTGGGCTCAAGAGCCGCATAGTCATACGGCAAAGGGGGTAATTCGTGTGCCATGAGTGTCCTCCAGTTAGGTTGAGATGACTGGAAATCTAAGATGGATTCAGTACCGGGCGGTAGGAAGCCTGCCCCGTCCCCGGCGTTGCCTGCGATTCAGGAAGAAACTGTAGACCACTCACATCGCTACTGCAGACACAAGCCTGAGAACAACATCATCGAGGCAGGATTCATCTTAGTTGTCGAAAGTTCGATCACGGCGGTGCGGGCGAGCGTTCCACCCGCAGGGCAAAGGCCGCTTCGGGAGCCCTGACCCGCACTCGCCTCCAGAATTCAGCTTCAGCTTTTCGGTCGCGCGTCGCAGACACCCAGACCCACAACCCGACTCTCTCCCTACTTCTTCCCCAGGAACCGTATCCGCGCCGTGAACGCCCGGTGCGTGAAAGCGCCATACGTCAGGAACTCAGGGGAATCGATGTTGTTGTTCACGGCAGCCGGATTGTGCCGCCCATTAATATCGACAAACCCGCCGCGCACTGCCCAGTGGCGCCCACGCCAGTGAAAGCGCTTCTCCAGGAACAGATTCACGCTGAGGTAGTAAGGAAAACGCCGCGATCCTGGCGGCTCCGCCAACCGCTGAAGATTGTTAACCACAAGGAAGGGAAATCCGGTGCGCGCTTCCGCCGAATACTCCACGTCCACCTTCTTCAGCACTGGAATCCACGCGGGTAGGATACCCGTCGAGAGAAAACGATTGGGTGCGTCCCAAAGTAGCGGACCACCAAGCTGCGGACTATAGAGCGGGTTGTCTACATTGAACGTCAGTACCTGGTTGCTGCGCGCGCGGGATCGCACGTACGAGGCAGTCACAAGGTAACTCTTCCGAAAACTATGCCGCGCACTGATGAGGAACCCGTCGTAATGATCCTGCCGCGAATTCTGCAGAACGTAGTCGCCCGAGAGTAACGATGATCCCGGCGGCGTGTTGTAAACCAGCCCATTCGTGCCGTGACGCCGAATGTAGTCGGCTCGCACATACACATCGTGGGGAAAATTGTGCTCTACCCCGAAACTCCAATTCAGGAAGCGCGGCGCCTTGAGCACCGAACGATCTACCGTAAATGTCAGGGGAATAGGGCTTCCGCTCAAGAACCCTTGCGAATTGAAAAAATAATCGATGCGCTGACCCTCGAAGGGCCGCGAAATCAGAACCATATTGGTTGCGTCGTAGAAAATTCCGATTCCCGCCGATACTTTCGTGTTTCCTTCTTTGTCCAGCAGGTAGCTGCCCGCGAGGCGCGGTGAGAGCAGCGACTTGCGGATGATCTCGTCCCAGTCGTAACGCAGGCCCCCCTCGATAATCAGACGCTCAGCAGGAGACCATCGGTCTTGCGCGTAGCCGCTGACCTCTACGTTGTTTGTTTCCGATTGCGGGCCCAGCGAAAAAGCGGAATAGCGTGCGCAAGGTGTCGGCGTTACGGAAAGACAATTTGCTCCTGCCGGCAATGTCTGTCCCACGCGCAGGTAAGAAATCGGATTGCGCTGAAACACCGGGTTGTAAGCCAGGCGATCGAGGTCCACTCCAACTTTGAATTCGTGCCGCCCATGCCATTGCCGCGGGGATAGCGTTAAGTTCGAAACTCCCTGCCACCTGCGCGCCCGGAGATGCGAGCCCAGGTAATAACTGCCTGTCACGTTTTTGGAATTTGAAACGTATGGTGCGGACCCCTGGGGTCGCAGATCGCTGCCGTACTGATCGAAGTTGAATCCGAAATCCAGCAACTGTCCCCCGCCCAGGTAAATCTGATCGCGCGCTGTCAGAAAATCGCCGCGCTCCGTATCGCTGGGCGTACTGGATTGTGGGCTGAAGATCGACAATCCCGCATACTGTTCGTGCTGCCGGTTGAACAGATAGCTGGCCGTCAGAATATGCGCGGGTGCGAGGTTCACCTGAATCTTGGCAATATTGCCCGCGCGCCAGAAATTGTTCGTATCCTGCCCCGGCGGCAACTCGGTAATGATGTTGTGATCGAACTCGCCGTCTACTCCTTCGAAGAACCAGATTTTCCCCTTCTTAATCGGCCCCGAAACGGTCAGGCGCGGAACCACATTGTCGAACGACACTCCACGCTTTACTTGACCGGAAGGAAGGAAGTTCGTTGCGGCAAAGAAAAAGTGATCATCGCCCATACCCGTGTTGATAGCGAGAACGCCGCCTGATCCCTTGCCGTGCTCAGCGGAGATCCGGCTGTCCTGCACCTGTATCGACCGGATCGCGTCGGTGCTGACCCGCAGCACCAGGTTTCCATTCGCCGGCTGCGTCACATTGAAGCCGTCGAACAACGTGAGCGTCTGGTACGTCGCAGCCCCCGCAACATGAGGCTGGCCACCATTGTCCTGAATCACGCCCGGAATGAAATTGAGCACGTTGCGATAATCGTGGGTCGACGGATAAGGAATGTTGAGGATGTCAAGCCCCGTAATCTGCTCGGTAGAAGCCGTCTGCAAGGGATCGATGCCCGGCGGAGACTCGACCACGTTCACCACTTCATGCACTTCCTGTATGTGAACTAGCCTGACCTCCATTGCCGGTGCTTTGCCGACCTCGACCGTCTGGTTGGCCACCGCGTAAAAGCCTGGCTTCTCCACCGTCAGTCGATACGAACCAGGCGCCAGCCCTTGCACGCTGCAACGGCCGGTAAAATCCGTGGCGCACCACAAACCGCGACTTTGAGTAGCCGCCTGCAGCGAAACGCGAGCCGACGGAACGGCCACCCCGTTTTCGTCGTTGACGCTCACCGACACGTTTTGCGTTCCGGCTGAGGCAGCGTTCGCTGCAATACCAGACCGCACACCTTGCGCCCAGCCTGCTTCCAGCATGACTAAGACGACGATGACCAGGGTCCAGCGGATTGGCCGAGTGAGGCCCAACATCATTCTTCCCGCTTGGATACTGTTTCACGACTCGGGGGTTGCTGGCCAGAGAGTATGCGGCCGCCGTCCCTTCGAGTACTTAGCCATCCTCCAACGGAGTGTCACGCGTAATTCCATGCGGCTCCATTTCCCTCTCCGCAGGTAAAAGCTCCTCTGTGACTCTCCTGTTTGTCGCGGTACTTTTGTAATCGTGCAAGGTAAGCTGCTGAAAAGTAAGCTGGAGCTTCACGGTGCTTCGCTTGCTTCGGAAACTTTGGAGGACTCATGCGCAAAAGCCTGCTGACAACATTCGCTTTGCTAGTGGCACTCGGCATCGCCACGCCCACAGTAATGGCCGATCACGACGACCATGGCCACGGCAAGGGCCACAAGCATGGCAAACATTCTGACGACGACGATCGTTGGGAACGTCGCGATGGCTATGAGTACCGCATGTACGGCGATGGCGACGAGCGGCCTCCGGGATGGAACCGCGGCAAGAAGACCGGCTGGGGTAATTGCGGACTACCGCCGGGACAAGCCAAGAAGTATGGCTGCCGAACCTATATGTATGAGGGCCGTCCTCATTATTACTACCAAGATGATGCCGGACAAATTATCGTCCGTCGTCCCATAATCGAAGCTCACGCCAACGTAGACATCGTTCGCTAAAGGGAGCTTATAATCCTGACCGGGTTTGGGGTCCCTCCCTTACCGTGTCATCCTGAGCGCAGCTGGTTGCTCCGTTACGCTGTCATCGTGAGCGGAGCAGGTTTCTGTGTTCCCCTGTCATCCTGACCGGGTTTGGGTCCCTCCCTTACCGTGTCATCCTGAGCGCAGCTGGTTCTTCGCTCGCGAAGAACCAGCGAAGTCGAAGGACCCTGCACCGCACGTTCACCACTGCAGCATCAGGGAATTCTCACCGTACTCATCGACGCTTGTCTTCCGTGCGAAGACCTCGCATGACTCGCCATTCGCGCTTCCTCCTTCACCGGGAACCGAGGCTGTGCTAGGTCGAGCAGAACCCGCGCGACCATACCCGGGCGCAGGATCGCTGACGCTTGTTTCAGCATGCCCTGCACTTCAAGGAACCTGCGTCGAGCCCACACGTTCGCCGTGCCCAGGCGTAAAACGCGGTCGACGTACCAATGCATTACGCGAGTCTTCCAATCTGCTGTTGCGCCTTCGACGGATCGGAACCGTAAATCCGCGCTCGTGGCCAGCGTCCACGATCCGCGCGTAATCCGCGCAAGTTTGTGTTGAAAGGTGACGGCCAGGTTGTGCGCACTTCTATCTTCGCAAAGCAATTTGCCCAACATCTCAGCTTCGAGCGCGGCCGTGGTCATGCCTTGCGCATACACTGGATTAAAGGCGCATGCCGCGTCGCCTGTCACCAGGACTCCCGCTGGCCAATCGGCGATCTCTTCAAAGTGATGCCGACGATTCTCGGTAGCGCGATACGAACGAATGGGTGTGAGCGGCTCGGCATCCCGGATAGCTTCATATAGAAGAGGACTGCGAAGCTTTCGCGCGAACTCGAGAAACCCGGCTTCATCCGTCGGGGGATAGTCACGGTCAGCGCCAATCAGGGTAATCAACCATCGATCGCCCTCGATAGGAAACACCAGGCCACTGCTATGGCTCTCGGGTGGCGCAGCCTGATGGATTATTGCCTTCCACGGAAACGCTGCCCCTTTCGGCGGACGAACAATCCGGCTCGCGTAACCTATGTGAGCATTGATCGTTGTGAACTTCGGACGCTCCACGCCAACTTCCGCAAACCAGTTCGCGATCGTGTTACGGCGTCCCGCTGCGATCACCGTCAGATCGGCATATCGCGCTTCTTCGCGCTTTGCCCTCAATATCCCTTGACGTTGCCGAACGCGAACACCCACGATGCGGCTAGATTCCCGTAACAGTCCACCAACTTCGGAGCCATCTACGATTTTCACATTCTCTACTCTGCGGATGCGCTCGCGGAGCGTGTAATCCAGCAACTCGCGCGTGAATGACAAAGCCTCAATTCCTGACTGGAACTTCATCCCCCATCCTTGTGGCGTAAGCCACGCGACATCGTTGCCAATATCCAGGGGAACTGCGCCTGCGCTTTGCAGCTCCGCACGAATCCCGGGGAAAAACTTTTCAACGATCTGCAGGCCTCGAGGCAGCAGCGCATGAATGTGGTGGCTTTGCGGAACCCCTGCCCGTGGCCCCACCTCATTCAGCAGCGAATCACGCTCAATGACGGTTACATGCGTAAAGTGCTCCGCGAGCACGCGCGCCGTCAACAGCCCCGCCACACTGCTGCCCACTACAATCGCGTGGTCGGAGTTGTACAACTTGAACTTGCTTGCTTGTATGCCATCCCTGAATTTCATAGTTACTCACCAGCGAGCACCTGGCCGATGCGAACCGTTACAGCTAGCATCGCGAGGACCTTCGCATTGCTAAAATTGGCAGAGGCAGACACAAGGCCTGCCCCTGCGCCCTGGCTTGAACTTCTTCTGGAACGGGTGAAGGTTTCGTGTCGCCGTTTCAACACCGCCCACTTCTCAGCGCTCTTATTGAATTTTGAGTAGTGGACCCTTGTTATCGGGAAAGTTGCTGGTATTCAGGACCTGAATGCCTGCATTGTGGTCGCCATCGAAAGGGGTAACGGTACCCGGACAGCCAGCATTGACCGCGTCTGCCGGATCCGCGAACCAGATTCCAAGGTGGTCTGTCTGCGCCGCCACTCCCCCCGGGTTCAGGATGAAAGTTTCGTCATCCAGAATCCCCGTTACGTCCACCACGCCCTTGCCCTGCGCATTGGTCGTGATGTCACCCTGATACCAGGCAGGAACGAAAGGTGCGTTGGGCGTAGTGATGACGAACAGGGTGAAGTCTACGTTTGGGGGAAGGGATGCTACCTCTACGTGCATGTTCTGTACGGGTCCAAGATTGCTGATGGTGACCCGTCCGCGAGCGCTGGCGCTCAGACATCCCGCAGCTCCCGCCGACCGTACCATGCTGAAGACAATGCTGTCATTCGTGGCCGCCGTCGCCGTGGAGACAAATACCGATAGCCCGAGGGCTACGGCCAGTGTGGAAAAAAGGAACTTCGTTTTCATACTGCTCTTGTGTACTCCTTTAACTGTTTTGTTATTTGGTATTACTTGCCCCTCAGCCAACTCCGAACCCGCCGGCGTGAACCCGTGAATCACTTGCGAGGTACAAACGCATGCACTAGAATTCCCGTACTCACGAACGGCTTGCCGGGGCAGCAAGCAATGCCAACCTAACCGGACTACTGCGCGCAGTCTTTAGGAACACAAAAGAGATTGGCAGGAATTCTCCAAATTTCTTCCAAAGACGCCTATGGCATTGGCAACACGAGTGTTATACGAATTCGGCAAGTTTCGTCTGGACCCGGCAGAACACCTGCTACTGCGCGACGGCAAGCCCGTAGCACTCACTCCTAAAGCTTTCGACATCTTGTGCGTGCTGGCGCAGAGCGGCGGCCACTTGCTGAGCAAAGACGAATTGATGAAAAAGGTCTGGCCCAATAGCTTCGTCGAGGAAGCCAACCTCTCCGTCAACATCTCGGCGCTGCGTCGCGCCTTGGGAGATTCCCCAGAGGGGCAGGAACTGATTGCCACTGTCCCGAAACTGGGCTACCGCTTCGTGACTCCAGTTCTCGAAATTCGAACTGAGACTCCGGCAGAAGTCGATGCCGCGTCACCTGCGCCTGCACGCAACGAAGGCTCGAATGGTTCTTCCTCTACCATCCCTGCCCAGCCAACCAGTCGCTCGCCCGAACCACCCTGGCGGGCCCACCCGCGCGCCAAACTGTGGGTATTCGCCTTCATGGCTCTAGTGGCCGGCCTCCTTATATATGGAGGCTACCGCATATATGGAGGCTACCGCCTGCGCGGATCCCATCGCGCGGCTCCGGTCGAACCGCGCCGTCTCGCCATTCTGCCCTTTCAGAATCTCAACCGCGATCCCAAGAGCGACTTCCTCGGCTTTTCCCTGGCCGACGCCGTTATCACCAAGCTGGGTTACGTAAGCGCCCTGAGCGTGCGCCCATCATCCGCTGTGCAGCGTTACCGCGATCAGGTGATCGACATCTCCAAAGTCGCCGGCGAGCTCAACGTCGATACTCTCCTGACCGGCAACTTCATACGCGAGGGTGACGACTTGCGAGTCACCGCTCAGCTCATCGACGCGACAAAGCAGAGCCTATTGTGGAAGGAGACGTTCGACCTGAAATACGAAAAGCTGCTCAGGGTTCAGGACGATGTCGCCCATCAGATCATCAAGGGATTGGAGCTGAATCTCAGTCCATCCGAGGCGGAGCGGCTGCGGCCCGAGGCGCCGATCAATCCACGTGCCTACGAATATTACCTGCGCGGCGTCGATCTCTACTCCCGCGGGGAATTTGGTCTCGCCATCATGATGTTGGAAGCCTCCAACCAGATCGACGCAAACTATCCTCTAACCTGGGCACAGCTGGGCAGGGCCTACACCGCCAACGCCTCTTTTCAATTTGGCGGACGCGATTACTATCGCAAAGCCCAGGCTGCTTTCGAGAAGGCGCTGTCTCTTCGACCCGAGGAAATCGACACCCGCGTCTACATGGCCAATCTGCTCACCGACACAGGCAATGTCGAGCAGGCGGTACCGCTCTTGCGTGAGGCTCTTAAAACCAATCCCAATCACGCGGAGGTTCATTGGGAACTTGGATACGCCTACCGCTTCGCCGGCATGCTCCCCGAGTCTGCGCGCGAATGTGAACGCGCCCGCGAACTCGATCCCGGCGTGAAGCTGCACACCTCGGCTCTCAATGCTTACCTCTATTTAGGCGAGTACGACAAATTTCTGGAAAGCTTGCCCCGCGAAAGTAATGTGGCCTTCGATTTCTTCTATCGAGGCTTCGGGGAGTATTACAAGAATGACCGCGCCCAGGCGGCCAAAGACTTCGATCACTCTTTTGAACTCGAACCCTCGCTGCTGCAGGCGCAGATAGGAGAGGCGTTGAGCAGTGGCGTCCGTAATCAGCAGGCCCAAGGTATTGCGCGCTTACGCGATACCGAAAAGAAGATTCAGGAACGTGATGTCCGCGATCCCGAAGCAACTTACAAAATCGCCCAAGCCTATGCCATCTTGAGCGACAAAGCTTCAGCCTTACGCATGCTACAAAGGAGCGTCGAAGGCGGCTTCTTCCCCTATCCTTATCTAGCCTCCGATCCCTTGCTGAATAACCTCCGTCAGGACCCGGCCTTCACAGTTCTGCTGGAAAAAGCACGCCAGCGCCACGAGAACTTTCGAACCAAAATTTTCTAGTGCTAAGTGGGAACGCGCGTGGGGGCTCGGATAGGGTGCGGACGGGTTTCTCACCCGTTGAGATGAGCTGGTTCTTGCACCACTACTGCAAATGCGCAGACGTTTCGGCGTGATCTCAGGCGGGGCAGCCTGACTCTCATTCCTGATTCCCATCGCAAATCCCGAGCTCGTTCCTCTTCAAAAGGCGCAGGCTTGATAAAGCGTCTTCAATTGCCTGCCTCTCACCCGCGCTGTCTGAGCTTTGCGATAGCGCTTG
>JBLNFC010000274.1:0-7193 GCA_050263355.1 Acidobacteriota bacterium | reverse complement strand
GACTTGCTACGCATGCAGGGCGAGATACGAGAGCACCTCCTCACCATGCTGGGTGGTCTGCCGAAAGAGAAAACTCCGCTGAATCCTCGGATCACAGGCAAGATTCAGATGGACGGCTTTCATATCGAGAAGCTCATCTTCGAAAGCCTGCCCGGGATCTATGTCACAGCCTTGGTGTACGCGCCAGACGACGGAATCAAGAAGCACCCTGGAATTCTTGTCCCAAGCGGCCACTCCACCAATGGAAAGAACCACTATCAGGCACTTTGCCAAAGGCTGGTGCAGCGTGGTTATGTCGTCATCTCGTGGGATCCTGTGGGGCAAGGAGAACGCAGCCAGTTCTGGGATGCGAAGAAGGCAAAGAGCCGATACAACTTGATCTGTGCCGAACATGCCGTGCTGGGCAATCTGGCGTATTTAGCGGGCACGAACCTTGCGCGTTGGGAGATTTGGGATGGTATACGCGCGGTCGACTACTTGCTGACACGCGCAGATGTAGATGCAGATCGAATCAACATCACTGGGACGAGCGGTGGAGGGTTTCAAGTTGCACACATTGCCGCGCTCGATACGCGAATTAAAGTTGCCGTTCCATCCTGCTACATCACAGCGCTGCCAATGCGCATGTACAACCGGATCTTCAAGGATCCGGACAGTGATCCTGAGCAGGATCTTTACGGCATGGTTTCGAATCATGTGGACCATGCCGGCTTGCTTCTCATGATGTATCCGCGACCCGTGATGGTGGCAGCGGCTGTGCTTGATTTTTTTCCAATCGAAGGCACTCGCAGCACGGTGCGTGAACTGACCAAAATCTACAGCCGGTTTCAGCACGCCGATCGCATCGCCATGGTGGAGGGATATCACGATCATCAATTCTCGGCCGAGAACCAGCAAGCTGCGATGGATTTCCTCGATCACTTCAACGGACTACCACGCCGAAGTAGCTTGGCGCCCGTCCAGGAACTTGATGACAAGACAGTCCAGTGCACTCGCACCGGTCAAGTCATGCTCGACAACGCCAACGCGCGCTCGGTGATGGACGACATACGCGATTATTATTTGGAGCACAAAATCCAGCCTGCGAAAGGCCTAAAGGAGCTCTATTATTCGGCTTCTCGTCCGCGAATCGAAACCTGGCCGGTCGCGGAATTCCAAGGAGAGATTCCCCCGTGGGAAGGAATCCGGTGGGAAGCTCGCGGGAGTTCACAGTTCGAGGGAGTGACCATCCATAAGTACTTGCTGCATCACAGCAGGTATCTGAGCATGCCCCTCTTGTATATCCACAAGGAAGCTGTGGGGCGACGTCCGGTGCTGATCTGGGTAACAGAGAACGGGAAGGCCACTGCTCAAGACTGGGCGACCTTGTCGAAGTATGTCGACGACGGCTATGACATCGTCTCGTTCGACGCACGTGGCCTTGGGGAAACCCGAATGCCATACAAAGCAATGTCGCCGGATGATGCCGCGCTGGTGAAGTCGGATTTCGATGCGGCATATGTGAATCCGCTGTCCAGCGTGATGGCGGATTACGTTTACAACTCATTGCTGATCGGCAGGCCCTACTTGTTCCAGATGTTCGAGGACGTGGAGATTGTGACTCGCTTCGCAAATTTGAAGCTCAGGGGCCAGCAAGCGGATCTGGCGATTAGCGGAACAGGAAGCGCATACACGCTTGCTACGACTGCTTCCGAGGTTCTGCCGAACCTGCGACTTGTGTCCAGACCCGGCGCTCAAGGTATCCGCTGGTCTGATGTTGTGCAGCAAAAAACTGAGTTATGGCCGATCGAATACCTGATTCCCGGCGGAGCCTACTTGCAGTAGTGCAGTCTCCGGGCGAGCCGGCGAGACATCACGGCCTGGGCACGACGGGCAAGATCAACACTGAAGAGCGCTCCGCATCATGAAAAACTGTGTTCGTGGCTTTTGTCGAGGTCCTCGCTAAAGCGCTATCTTCACCGGTATTCGCGTTGCGATCGAAACGAGGAAAGTTGCTACTGCTGATTTCCAGGCGGATACGGTGTCCTTTGCGAAAAACATTGCTGGTGGCCCAGACGTCGACCATGAATTTATAGGTCTGCCCGGGATTCATTAACACCGGGTGCACTTGAGAATCGCGATAGCGGGCGCGAACAATCCCTTCGGTCAAGTTTTGCGCGAACCCATCTGGCCACACGTCGACCAGCTTAGCCGTGAAATCGGTATCCACTGCCGACGAACTTGCGAACAGCTCGAGGCGGACAGGTCCGGTGACCTCGAGATCCTCGTTCAGCACTGGTGTCGAGTAAGCCAGAACATCGGCACGCCCTTCTACCGGCCGCTGATCGCGGGGCCCCGGCTTGAGATGCTGCGCGTCACAACACAGCGGTCCACCCACTGTGGGCGCGGGATTGGCAGGATCGTAAATATAGTGGTCGGGCGATTCCGAACGTGGAGCAGCGGTGGAAAGGGCGCCATCTCCGGTTATGGAGTTGGCCTTACCCCCTGAATGCAGGAAGTACTTTGTCTCCCGTGCTCGCGGCAGAGGCCAGTCGTCTTCTTCGCGCCACTGGTTTGCACTCATTACAAAAATGCGTACCGGCTTGGCGCTGGCGAAGTCATTGGTGGCATTCTTGAGCAGGTAGTCGTACCAATTCAACGTCGCATCGTCCTCGTCGAATTCAGCGGCCGGACCAAAATCAACGTCTCCTATTTTGCGGCCCGAGCCAGCGTGTCCCCCAATCATCACCAGCAGCCGTTGCCCGCGCCGCGCGGCTTCGTTTCCACCATGAACTTTAATGCCTACATAGTTGCGAAGAGATCCTCCGAGGAAGATGTCGTACCACGCGGCAATGGTGAAGATCGGAACGTTTATCTTTGGGTAGTTTTCCTCAATCGACCAGCGCTTCCAATACTCGTCATAATCGGGATGAGCGAGCCAGTCGAGAAAGTAGGGCGCCAGCGAGCGAGTTAAATCCGTCCCGGAAGCGGCGCTGGGCGCTTCGAAGACTGGATACGCGGTCAGAGGGAGCTTCCAAATCCCATTCAACGCGTTCGTGTTCTTTTCGACTGTACGATTGAATGTGTCCTGCGCCAGGCCCGAAGTCCACGACTCGTTAAACCATTGTTCGAAGGCGCCTCCCTGATAGGTCCACCCATCATGGTAATTACTGGCCGTGACGACCGGACAAATTCCCGCAAGATGCGGAGGCTGGGCGATAGCCGTTAGCATCTGAGTTGCACCGACGTAGGAGCCGCCAAACATGCCCACTTTGCCATTGGAGTAAGGCAGAGTCGCCGCCCATTCCACTGTGTCGTACCCGTCATTGGATTCGTTCTTGAATGGGTACCAATCCCCATCGGATGTATATCGCCCGCGGACGTCTTGCACGATAACAACGTAGCCGCGAGCCGCGCCTTTGACAGCAAAATCCCGCGAGCCCTGCTTGTCGTAAGGCGTGCGCTCCAGAAGCACGGGGAACTTCCCGTCCGCCGTGGGCCGATAAATGTCCGCGCGAAGAATGGTGCCGTCCCGCATTTTCGCTTCAACACCGTTCTTGATCACAACGGGATAGGATTCCGCTGCCTGAACGGAGTGCGCCACAAACATCATCCCCGAAACTATCAGGATCAAAACACGCTGAGAGAGAAGACGCATAGGTTGAGCCTCCAAAAGGACAATGAATGATTAGCGTGTACAAGAATTGATACGAGTGCCGCCCGCATCGGGAGGTGATGTCACATGCACCCCATGCGCAATCACTTTTCTACGTTGACCAGCTTGATCAAACCAAATTTTTCGGGCACGTGAAAGGTTTTGCTCATCGGAGCTTGCCACGTGATCTGGTGTGGATGTTCTGGTGGGCCCTGACTTCGGAAAAGGTTTATGCGCATCGTAGTTCCGGCTGCAGGCGGACGCGGATCGATGGCGGAGAACGGAATGCGCATTGCGGCATACCAAATATGTTTGCCCTCATCGACCTTTGCAAGCGCTTGGAAGCCAGAATTCCACTTCCAGCCGTCTTCATGATGTGGATTATGCAGGTTGATGTCTAAGTCAACCCACTCGCCTTGGGGGGAGACTTCGAACTCTTTGTAACGCTGAATATCGGCGAAGTCAGAGCCGATGAACACTTCTGCTACATCCCAATTCCACAGCTCATTGGTTTCCTGGCGAGTATCTGGGTTGGGCTTCAGGTGGAGTTGTTCATAGGGGCAGATGAACAGAAAATAAAGATTGCTTTTGGTCCAGCGCGTGCGGACTTCGGTTTGATAGCCGGGTACAGGTTTTCCAAGGATATCTTTGTCCATGTGCACGGTTTGGGAAGCGCGCCAAAAGGACGAATCTGGATCAAGTTCAAGGGTGACATCCTGCTTTGAGTACGTGCTGGCGATTACGCCTGGATCGGTGCCGAAGGCCGGCACAAATCCAAGCAGGACTATGGCTAAGACTCGAATGAACGTACTCATGTAATGCTCCCAAGAGAAAGTGCTGTCCTGATACGGCGCTATTGATCCAAGGGCGCTTAGTCTATCATCGTTCCTCAACTCTTCCTTGGCTTTGCTGCCTTTGGCTTCTCTTTTGGTTGAGAACCCAGTATAAGAAATATCGCCGCGAGCTATGACTAGGTAGCGCCTCGGATTGAATTCTGATCAGGAGAATAGCCAAAGTGATGATTAAGTGCTTCGACGATAAGAAAGGGATGGCGAGGGTTGCAGCCGACCAGGCCGCGTTTATCTTGCGCGACACGATTCAAAAGCAAGGAAAGGCGCGGCTGATTGCAGCTACTGGGGCTGCTCAATTTGAGTTCCTCGAAGCGCTTACGACGCTTCCAGCAATCGACTGGAAACGGGTGGAGATGTTTCATCTGGACGAATACATTGGGCTACCCGAAACGCATCCTGCCAGTTTTTGCCGCTTTCTGAAAGAAAGACTTATTCAGAAAACCGGAATGGTTCATTACCACCTGCTCAATGGAGATGAAGATCCGGCCGAGGTGATCCGTCGCACCGGCGAAGCGCTGCAGTCTGAACCAATAGACGTGGCGTTCGTGGGCATTGGCGAGAACGGCCATCTCGCCTTCAATGACCCTCCTGCGGATTTCGAAACAGAGGAGCCTTACATTATTGTCACGCTGGATGAGCCTTGCCGACGTCAACAACTTGGAGAGGGGTGGTTCGACAGCCTGGCCGACGTGCCACGGCGCGCCATCTCGATGAGCGTGCGTCAGATCTTAAAGACGAAGCAGATCTTGTGCATTGTCCCGGATACCCGGAAGGCAAATGCGGTGAAGGCGTGCTTCGATGGTGAGATCAGTCCACTCGCACCTGCTTCCATTCTGCGAACGCATCCGAACACAACGGTGTACCTTGATAAGAATTCGGCTGCACTGTTACGGCCCGCCACGCTGGCCCCAGCGTCTTGAATCGCGGCAGGCGCGCTTGGGCAGTCACACGCAATCGATCCCGCCGCTGACTGGGATCGAAAAAAGCAATTTGACATCAGCACTGCAGGCCCTTATTCTGCGTCTCGAATGACTTCGTTGGCACATCGTCACCACCATCATCACCATACCGGTGACGTGTCAACGGAGGCCTTCTACTAAGAAAACAGCACTCATCCAAAAGGCCCGCTGACACGGCAAAGTCAGCGGGCTTTTTGTTTTTCCAAGTGAGGGGATCAATGCTTGATTTCGACAAAATGCAGGGACTAGTGCCCGCCGTTGTTGTTGATGACGCGACTGGCGAAGTGCTGATGCTCGGCTTCATGAATTGCGATGCGCTCATTAGAACCCAGCAAAGCGGCTATGTGACTTTCTACAGCCGCACTCGCCGTGAACTCTGGATGAAAGGGGAAAGCTCTGGCAACCGTCTGAAAGTCATGTCGCTCATCACCGACTGCGACCGCGATTCCGTGATTGCGCGTGTGCGAGTTCGAGGCCAAGGTGTTGTTTGTCATCTCGGAACACGTTCTTGCTTCACGCAACCGATTCCGTTGAACGACGAGCCTGTTCCAGCTACGAGTGAGCAGCCATGAAGATCCAAGTGGGAATTCCCAAGGGCAGCTTGCAGGAGGCTACCATCCAGCTCTTCGCGCGCGCGGGTTTGAATGTATATACGAATGGCCGCTCGTATTTCGCTTCCAGCAACGATGCGGAGATCGATTGCATGCTGATTCGAGCGCAGGAAATGGCCCGATACGTGGAGCATGGCGCAATTGATGTTGGTATTACCGGGCTCGACTGGGTCCTGGAAAACGGGTTGCAAGTCGCCACCGTTGCGAATCTCTTCTACAACAAGCAAAGCCGCGGTCACGGAGTGCGCTGGGTTCTTGCCGTGCCTGAAGATTCATCCTATTGCAAGGCAGAAGACCTGACCGGACGCATCATTGCCACGGAACTTGTAAACGTCACGCGAGACTACTTCTCCGGGAAGGGCGTGCCAGTGCAGGTGGAGTTTTCTTGGGGGGCTACCGAAGTGAAGCCGCCAATGCTCGCAGACGCTATTGTTGAGGTCACCGAAACTGGCAGTTCTCTTCGGGCCAACCGTCTGCGCATTATCGATACGGTACTCGAGTCCAATACGCAAATCATTGCCAATCAGAAATCCTGGCGCGAACCCTGCAAGCGCTGCAAAATCGAAAACCTTGCGCTCATGCTGCAAGGCGCGATCGAGGCGCAGGGGCGGGTTGGGCTCATGCTGAACGTCCGCAAACAGGATCTGGACAAGGTGCTCAATGTTCTACCCGCCCTCAAGAAGCCAACCATATCCACTCTAAGCGACGATGCCTGGGTCGCCGTAAACACGATCATCGAGGAAGCCACAGCCTGGGATGTTATTCCCCGGCTCAAAGCGGCGCAGGCGCAGGGTATCGTCGAATACCCCTTGAACAAGGTGGTGGTGTGATGAAAGTGCTTCGAGGCAGAGCCGCCGCCCGGCAAGTTACTCGCCTGGCAGAACGGGGCAAAGACACATCATCGGCTGAAAAAGCGGCACTCCCGATCATTCGCGACGTGCGCCGTAACGGAGACGCCGCGGTTCGAAAATATGCGCAACGCTGGGACGAACTCGAGGACAGCAAGCCACTGCGAATTGCACCCGAAGAGATGCACGCCGCATGGGAGGATCTAAGCACAGACATGAGAGCCGCACTGCAGCAGGCGGCAACTCGCATTCGACAATTCTGCCGTTGGCAGATGCCGCGTGCGTGGGAG
>JBLNFC010000273.1:0-4040 GCA_050263355.1 Acidobacteriota bacterium | reverse complement strand
AATTACAGGTCAGCCAGACGTCTAATTCTGATCTTTTCTGGGCCATTCGCGGCGGCGGGGGAAACTTCGGGGTCGCCACATCCTTCGAGTACCGGCTCTATTCGTTGACTGAGGTTTTCGGGGGAGCGCTGACGTACCCGCCCGGAGCGATTTCAGAATTACTCCGGATGTATCAGCAGTTCACCGCCAAGGCACCCGATGAAATTATGGTTGTCGCCATGATCGTGTCGTCGAAGCAGGGCCCGAGATTCGTGATTAGATTTCGATATTGCGGTGCTCCGAGCCTCGGTAATCAATTGCTCGGATCTTTACAAGCACCAATCAAACCCGAAGAGGAAACCGTAAACGTGATGCCCTACTTGGAGGCGCAGACGACGGAGTTTCCGCAACCTCCGAAACCTCTGCCTTATCTTGAAACAAGCCTTTTTCTCCCCGAACTCAACGAAACTGCTATTGAGGCGATCACAACGGCAATCCAGGATGCGCCCCCAAGAATGCGGGTGATGATGTGGCACATGCATGGAGCTGTGACGCGCGTACATATCGCAGACACGGCATTTCCAATTAGAGAATCAGGACAAGTAGTGCAACTAAGGGGCGACTGGAATGCGCCCGAAGAGCAGGCGAGTGCGAGGCAATGGACCAAGCTTCTTCGGGCTACTCTGGATCCTTTTTCACGTGGAATATACGTCAATCACTTGAGCGAACCGAGCGACAACTATATCAGGGTGGCTTATGGACCAAACTATGAGCGGCTGGCAAAAATTAAGAAGAAGTACGACCCCACGAATGTGCTGGCGCTCAACCCGAACATCAAGGCGGCCTGACCATGGTGCCGCGTCACTTTTGCTGCGGTCAGCATTGACATACGGTCGGCCTAGTCCTGAAGAATCGCCTAACCGAAAGTTACCCTTGCGGAAGTTGTTACTTCCTGATTGCCCGTAACCCGGCAAGAGGTCCAGTGAGGATGCCAGGTGTGCGGCGCGATAGAGCTGCGGTGCTACACTCCTCCGACGGGGGTCGGACGTGGCGGACGTCGATCAGGCGCGAATCGTTCGTTTTGGTCTGTTTGAACTTGACCTGCGCGCCGGAGAACTACGCAAGAATGGCATCAAGGTCAAGCTGCAAGAACAACCTTTTCAGGTCCTGGTTACTCTTCTTCAACACGCAGGGGATGTCGTCACGCGTGAGGAGCTGCGCCAACAACTTTGGCCAAAAGACACTTTTGTAGATTTTGATCATGGCCTGAATGCGGCGATCAAAAGACTCCGCGATGCGCTAGGCGAATCGGCGGAAAGTCCTATATTCATTGAAACTTTGGCCCGACGAGGATACCGCTTCAATGGTTCCGTCCGCCTCGGCGATGCGCCAATCGTGGTCCAGACGCGTCCTCGCATCTTTTCAGCAGACCTGGCGCAGGCGGTACGCAAGCACTACTTGCTCGGACTTGCGGTCGTTGCGTTGCTGGCGGCGACAATTGCGTTTGGCAACCATCGGCGGAAGGCTGGCGCTAGCAGTCAAGGCATTGAGTCGTTGGCGGTCCTGCCGCTGGAAAATCTTTCACGCGATTCGGAACAAGAATATTTTTCCGATGGCATGACCGACGCAATGATCGCTCAGATCTCCAGAATCGGGACCCTGCGCGTCATCTCTCGCACCTCCACCGTCCGTTACAAGGGAACAACCAAAAGCTTGCCAGAGATCGCGCGAGAGCTGAACGTCGACGGCGTGATCGAAGGATCGGTCCTGCGCTCAGGCAACCGGGTCCGAATCATGGCGCAGCTCATAAACGGCCACACGGATCAGCATCTGTGGGCGGAGACGTATGAGCGTGATCTGGGCGACATCCTGAAGCTGCAGAGCGACGTGGCTCAGGCTGTGGCACAGCAAGTTCGGATCCAACTGACACCCGTGCAACAGGCTCGATTTCGCTCTGCGCCGGCCGTAGATCCGCAGGCGTACGACGCCTATCTGAGAGGGATTGCGCTCCGGCCTTCGGCTACCGAGGCAACCATCAAGCAGGCACAAGTTTACTTTGAAGAGGCCGTGCGAAGAGATTCCCGGTTTGCACTCGCATATGTGGGACTTGCAGATTGCTATTTGGATCTGGGCACTTATCGATGGCTGGCGCCCCAGGAGGCTTATCAGCACGCCAGCGAAGCAATTAACAAGGCCCTGCAGCTCGACCCAACGCTAGCCGAGGCCCATAGCTCGCTCGGATACCTCAATTGGCAATATCGCTGGGATTGGCAGACCGCCGAGAAAGAGCTCCGCTATGCGCTCGATCTGAACCCTAACTACATAGACGGTCACATTGCGCTCGTTTGGTATTTGGCTTGGAACAGCCGGTCCGAAGAGGCAATGGCTGAATTGCAGAAATTCCGCTTGCTCGATCCGGCTTACCCACTCACGTCATTCGACGAATCGGGGGTTTACTATCATCAACGTAACTACAAATCGCTGATCGAAGCAAGTCAGCGATCGGTAACGACGAATCCGAACTTGTGGTCAGGTCACGATTTTCTTGCTGTCGGCTATGAGGGTTCAGGCCGGCTTCCGCAAGCCGTCCTCGAATATCGGCGGGCCGTGGCCTTATCACAGCGTGACTCGGATACAACAGCAGGGCTTGCGCACGTTTATGCGGCAATGGGCAAGAGGCTCGAGGCCCAGAAGATCCTTGGCGAGCTACAGCGCCAATCAAGAACTAGCTATGCCTCACCTTACATGATTGCGACGGTATACGAGGGTTTGGGAGAAAAAGAGAGAGCGCTGCAGTCTCTGGAAAGAGCCTACCAGGAGAAATCACCAGACCTTGCGTATTTCATCAAAGCCGACCTGCGGATTGATTCCCTGCGCTCTGACCCGCGTTTTCAGGATCTCCTGCGTCGCATGAATTTCCCGCGATGAGTAAGATGAATGTCAGTGATCCCGTATTCGTTGTGATGTCAACTTCCGGTAAGTCGTCCAACCGTAAGTTAGCGGCATGCGACGGTAACCCCGCTTGGCCAAAATGCAGAAATGGCGAGAGAGCCTCGGAGTCACCTGTCCCTGGCCGAAGGCTTCATCATGAGCGATGAAACATTACTCGTGGTAAACATCACTGAGCGAACTTCAACCGATAGCAAAGTAGGTCCTTGCCAGCGGAGCCCGGGTTCTACAACACTCCTCCGCGCGTCTGTCACCGCACAGGATGCTGCTACCGATTCGCTTAATTGAGCCCTTGTCTTGCGGGGATGGCATCGCCAGCAATGACAGCTCCGTTTAGTCCGGATCAGGCAATCGCATAAACTTGACCGTGACACATCGGCCGCCACTTGAAGGCCTGTGTTGGACGTCGTGGGGTTTTCTCTCGCGGGAGGGATATCACTGACAAGACGGCAGAGCCTTCGAATTGCATCTACTCTGGACTCCGTTTGACATCACCACAGGGCGGTGTCACAGTTCGCAAATAAGTAACGACGCTGATAAAAATGCCCGCTGACCTGGGTGGCCGGCGGGCACTTTGCTTTTCTACTTACTCTCAGTGCCGTTTGCATTCGCGCCGCTGCTTCAGGCCAGCGGCAGCATTCTTGTGCGGGTTCGAAATCGTCGCCAAGAAAGGCCCCCTTCTCCCTGCCCGAGCGGGGCATTTTGTTTCACCCGCAATGTCTCGCTAATATCAGACCCCTCTGAGCTGATGATATGAGGCTAATTTGGGTTCTTTTTGTCCCAGTAGTTAAGAAAGCGCCTGTGCTCCCTTTCGATTCGCCACTCTCCAGAAACGTCGCGATATATGAAGTCAGTTTTGGCCCGAATTCGCTCAAGAAGTGGAGGTCCTACACTCATTCTGCCGGAACGTATTAGGCGTCTCAGTTGATTCTGTTCCTGCGCATCAAGCTTCTGGAGGTCGGCATACAACTTAGGCTCATTCTTGATCACATGCTCTGCCTCGACAAATTTCCAAGCCAGTACACCCACAGCGGTCACGACATAGAAAAAGAGGAGCACAACCAAGTCTTGGGTAGGCGACGTTCGGGCGAAAAATAGGCGTTTCAAAGGCC
>JBLNFC010000272.1:0-9887 GCA_050263355.1 Acidobacteriota bacterium | reverse complement strand
GCGCATTCCCTCAAAGACCGTCGCCAGGTGGTGCGCAGCCTTAAGGACCGTTTGCGCACCAGCTTCAATGTCTCCGTCGCCGAGCTGGATGGAGCAGAGCTGTGGAACCGCGCCACCGTAGGTGTTGTCAGCATCTCCTCCTCCCGTGATTATCTCGATGGACTGATGAAGAACGTGGAACGCCAGGCTACGCGCATCGCCAACAATTGCGGGGCGGAAGTTACCGATTCGTACCTGGAATACATCTAAGGATCGGCTTTTTGTGGTGTTTTGGGGGCGGTCCGTTCCGTGTTTTGTCGACCATCAGCGACTAACGACCGCGACTGTTTTCTGATATTCTCATCCGTTTTACCTTGAACGCCCATGCCGGAGAAGCGAGGACAGCAATATCATCGGGAACGGCTGAGCGAAGCCTTGCGCGAGGAGATTGAAACCATTCTCGAAGGAGAGCTGGGCGACCCCCGAATTGGCCTCGTAAACGTCAGCGAGGTCCATATGGCGCCAGACTCACGGTCGGCGCGAGTCTTCGTTGTGGTTCAAGGAGGCGAGGAAAACGACGAGCGCACACTGGAAGGCTTGAACGCGGCGCGTGGCTATATCCGGCACGAGCTCGCGGAACGATTGCACTTGAGACGCCCTCCAGAGTTGTTTTTCCATGTGGATCGGTCGCACGAGTACCAGGCGAGGATTGACGAACTACTCGGTCGAAGCAAGAAGAGGAAGAGGTAATCGGCTTCAGGCTCGGGGGCTAATTATCGGGCTATGGTCACGGAAGTCTTAAAGCAGATTGAGCTCCGAGAGCGATTCGTGCTCACGTCGCATGCTCGTCCGGATGGGGACGCCGTTGGGTCGGTGCTCGCATGCTCGCAAATTTTGCGAGAGATGGGCAAGCAGGCGGAAGTGGTTTTAAGTGACGGCGTCCCGCGCATTTATCAGCAGCTGCCATTCACAGAAACCGTGATCCAGTCGAGCACCGTGAACGGCGAATATGAGGCGGCCATCATCCTGGAGTGCGACAGTATCCAGCGTACACGGCTGGATGGGCTCGACCAGAAGTTTCTCATCAGCATCGATCACCACCTCAGCGGGCGCCCTTTCGCGCACGTCAATTGGATCGATCCCACCGCCTGCGCCACTGGAGAGTTGGTTCACCGTCTCGCTCGCGAAGCTGGTGTCCGCATCTCTCCGGATGTTGCCACCTGTTTGTACACCGCGGTTCTTACGGATACCGGCTCGTTCATGTTCGAGGGCACCAACGAACGCACGTTTGCGCTGGCCCGCGAGTTAGTCATGGCCGGAGCCAATCCGGCGGCATGCGCGCGTAACATTTACTTTTCTCATTCCACATCCAAGATGCGCTTGCTTGGCGCGGCGCTTTCGCAATTGCACCGCGAAGGACCACTCGCCTGGATATGGGTCACGCGCGAGCAAATGGATCGCGCCGGGGCAATCGATGAAGATTGCGAAGGGCTGGTGAACTACGCACTGGCAATCTACGGCGTCGAAGTGGCCGCTTTCTTTCGTGAACTCGCCGACGGACGCTACCGCGTAAGCCTGCGCAGCAAAGGCCAGCTCAACGTTGCTTCTGTTGCCGAGCGTTTCGGCGGCGGCGGACACGCTTGTGCCAGCGGCTGTTCCCTCGAAGGTCCTTTGTCCGTAGCAGTTGCTCGTGTGCTGGCCCAACTCCGTTTGGGCTCTTCCGTACAATAGGGCTCATGCCAATCTCCATGCTGCGGCAGATCGCTTCCTTCGTGGGAGCTTTGCTGATCCTGGTGGGTTACGCGGGCCAACAGTTCAATTGGATGGACCCTCGAAAGTTCTGGTACAACCTGCTGAACGGCGTCGGCTCCGCCATTCTCGCCTATATTGCCTTTCATCCCTTTCAGATCGGCTTCGTGCTGCTCGAGGTGAGTTGGACGTTGATCAGCATTTTTGCGCTGTACCGGGGCTGGAGAACAAATTGATGAATGCTGATTTTAGATTGATGATTGCTTGCTTTGCTGTCGAATCAGAAATCAACAATCAACAATCAGAAATTCGGCGGCTCTGTAGAGGAGCTACAGGAGTGGTCTTTGACTGACCGGGCTCGCCCTGCCACGGATTGGCTTCTCATCCTCGGTTTTTGCGGGTTCCTTTTTTTCTTCGGGTTGAACTATTTTGGCCTTATCGGAGCCGATGAGCCGCGCTATGCGCAGATTGCGCGCGAGATGTTGGCGCACCACGATTGGATCACTCCCATTCTCGGCGGAAAGCCGTGGCTGGAAAAGCCTGTCCTGTATTACTGGCAGGCGATGCTTTCCTATTCCATCTTTGGTGTGAGTGACTGGGCGGCCCGCATCCCGTCAGGCGTCGACGCAACCCTGGCCGTGCTTGCCGTGTATGGTTTCCTGGGACGCTTCCGGCCCGGCTTTCAGACAGATGGCGCGTTAATGACCGCATCGACTGCCGGGTTCGTTGGATTCTCGCGCGCTGCCTCCACCGACATGCCACTCGCTGCGATGTTTAGCATTGGAATGCTGGCGTGGTACGCATGGCACGAAAGTCAGAAAAGAATATTTCTCATTGGCTTTTACGCATTCATGGCTCTGGCAGCGTTGGCCAAAGGCCCGGTTGGTCCGGTGCTTGCCGGATTGATCATTCTGCTGTTTGCTCTCGTTCGTCGCGATCACCGGGTGATCACACGCACATTATGGCTTCCCGGTATTCTGGTGTTCTGGGTGATCGCCCTGCCGTGGTACATCGCTGTCCAGGTGCGCAATCCTTCATTCTTCCGGCAATTTATTCTTGAACACAATCTCGCGCGGTTTGGAACCAATCTCTATCATCACCAGCAGCCGTTCTGGTACTACGCGCCTGTCACGCTGCTGGCGCTGCTACCTTGGACCATATTCATTGTTGAGGCGGTCACCGAGAACGTGCGCATCTGGTGGTCGAAGGGGAAGAGCTTCGTCGAATCCGAGGATTCCCTAAACCTGTTTCTCATCCTCTGGCTCTTTGTGCCTGTTCTTTTCTTCTCGCTCTCGCAGTCGAAGTTGCCGGGCTATATCCTGCCTGCGCTGCCGGCGGGAACCATCCTGCTGGCGCAGTACGTCCGCCGTCATATTGTGGAGGAAATTCCTCCGCCCTATCTTGTGCCGGTACTGCACTCCGTCGCCGCAGCGGCTCCCCTGGTCCCAGCGTTGCTGATTCAGTTCTTCCTCTTGCAACAGCGGTTACCGGGCGGGACGCCGCTGATCTTTGCCTCGACGCTCGCCGGCATCATTGCCATTGGCTTACTTTTTACCCTGCGCAGCTCGCTCGGCCTGGGCATGCTTCGCTTCGTCACGCTCGTCCCGGTTGTCCTTGTCGTTGCCGCGGTGCTGAAGATCGGCGGCGCCAAGCTCGATGAGACGCTTACCCCGCGTCCCCTGGCGGCCGATATTGCTCGTGTCGAAGCCGGACTACTGCCAGCGGCCGTGTTCCAGGTTCCCCGCGAGGTGGAATACGGACTGGCGTTTTATCGGAACCAGGCAATCAGTAACTACGGTCGCGGCGAGATTCCTTCCAGTGCGCACCTGGTTGTTGCACCGGAAGGGAAACAGGTCCAGGTGGCCGAAGCCGTACATGGCCGCCGCGTCTCTCTGCTGGGAACCTATCCGCCGCAGCATCTGGAGTATTACTGGGTCGCTGCCGCAGGGACTCAGGCCTCAGAACATCACCATCATTGAGCCGAACCCGCATCGTCAAGTTACTCACGGGCCCCGAATTTGCCTACGAATCACGAACCCACTAGACTTCAGTTTGCGCCCCATGCTGGCTACTGCCGGGGCGTGCCTCCGGGAGCCCATGGAGATCCTCGATCTCAGGCATTTTTCTTCTGCTGACCTTCGTCCCCTCTTAGAGGAAGAAGTGCGCACCTGGTCGCGCCTGTTGTGCTGGGACTACACCGGGTCGGCAGAGATGATCCTCCGCTACGTCGATTCCAAAATCCTGCCGGGATACGCCGCGGTCGACCGCGGCCGCATGTTCGGTTACGCATTTTTCGTTTATGAAGGAAATAAGGGTGTAATCGGCGACCTGTTCGTTGCCAACGGGACTTCCACGCGCGCCCAGCTCCACACCGAGGTCGAGAATCGTCTGCTGGTTCACGTGATTGAAACCCTTCAGCAGTCTCCCGGCATTCACCGCGTGGAAGCGCAATTACTCGTGCACGAAGCGGGATTGGTGTCGCGGCCTTTCGTGCAGCAAGGTTTTCAGCGTTATCCACGGTTGTTTATGGTCTCGTCTCTGACGGGCACGCGCTTGAAGACCGCTGTTGCACCCCAGGAGATCGAAATCCGTCCCTGGTCTGAACAGGATTATCAATCAGCGGCGGCAGTCATCACGGCTGCGTATCGGGGACACGTAGATTCCGAGATCAATGACCAGTACCGCACCCTCAGTGGCGCCTTGCGCTTCCTGAATAACATTGTGCGCTTCCCAGGATGCGGTCAGTTCGACGCCGAATCTTCCTTCATCGCCGTCAACAAAGGATTACGCAATGTTGTGGGAGTGATCCTCTGTTCGCGGGTGCGTCACGACGTAGGCCATGTAACCCAGGTGTGTCTCTTGCCGGAATACCGCTCTCACCACATTGGAGAGGCGCTGATTGCGCATACGGCTGCCAATCTGAAGAAGCGCAGCTTTACTTCTTTATCATTGACAGTGACAGAGGCGAACGCGCGTGCGGTTGATCTCTACAAGCGGCTGGGATTCGACAGCAAGCGGATCTTCGATGCGTTCGTGTGGGAAGGCTAGTCGCTGAGCTAGTCTGAACGCGAGAGCCGGGAGCCGAACTCTATCTTCTCAAAACCCACATCACCCATCCGGCCACAATCACTCCGCCCACGAACATAGCGAAGCAATACAAGCCGTAGCGAATCATGTCGCGCGAGGTGTTGCGCTGCGTGATTCCGAAGACCACCGATGCGAAAACTGCAAACAGGATCGCGGCGCTGAAGTGAGAAAGCTCCAGGTTCATTGCTTCTTCCCGATGGCAATGTGATACGCGTCGGCGACAGCGATGAAATTCAGCAGGCCCGCCACGATGATGAACTTCGTTCCGTAATCGGCCGTGGCATGCGCAATCGCGCCCTGACCCCAATCATTGGCGCGCGTCAGTATGTAAAGTCCTCCTGCGCCAACATCGCCCACAAAACCCAGAATGTCGAGAATGTCGCCGCCGTTCGGCTTATAGATGCGGCCCTGCATGGCGAGGCCGAGCAAAAACATGGCGACGATCGAAGCCATGAGCAGAGCGCCGCGAATGAACCGTTTCTGGATGAGGTGCCCGGCCCCGGGAATCAGCCAAGCCAGCGCAGGCGCGACAATCGACATGGGCGTCATCGGCGCTGCGGTTGCATTGATTTTGTTGGTTTTCTCGACAGAAGAATTTGCCATTCAGATAATCACGATCTCGTCTTGAATTTTGCCCGTCACTTCAGCGCCCTTGGGACGCACCAGCACGTTCACTTCGCTGCGGACCCCAAACTCCGGCAGATACACGCCCGGCTCAATGGAGAACAGAGTATTGGGAAGGATGCGGCGCTCATCGTGAATTTCCAGATCGTCCATGTTGGCGCCGTTCGAGTGCACTTCCGTACCAATGGAATGCCCGGTGCGGTGGATGAAGTACTCGCCAAATCCAGCCTGTTTGATCTGGTCGCGCGTCACCCTATCTACTTCCCAACCGCAGATCGGCTGCCCGGCAGCGATCGCGTTTTTCACTTTCTCTACCCCGGCGTTTCGTCCGTTGCGAACCACTTCGAAGACTTCGCGTTGACGGTCTGAAGGCGCTTTGCCGATAACCCCAGTCCAGGTGATGTCGTAATAAGCCGCTCCCGGCTTGTTCTGCTTGGCCCAGATGTCGAGCAGGACGAAATCACCTTCGCGCAGGCGCACGGGATGATCAGCGCTGGGCTCGTAGTGCGGATTTCCGCTATTCGCATTGGCAGCGACGATTGGCGGATCATCGGTGATCAGGCCATCCCGTGCGAAAGCCTCCATGATCCACTGCTGCATCTCGTGTTCCGTGGTGCCGCCATTACGAACGCGTCGGCCGATTTCCTGGAAGGCTGCCTTTGTGATGGGATCGATCAGGTCGCGCGCCGCGAAATGCGTTTTGATCTGTTCGTCGCTGAGCGTCGCTTCAAATAGCGCAATCAGGTCCGCCGCGCTGACTACGTTCTTACCCATCCCGCGGATCATGTCTATTGTGCCCGCGTCGACCAGCGAGACGGTGAACACGATGTTGTTGGGCGAATACTGCATCGCGATATCGCGGTGGTTCGCCAGCATCGTCTTCAGGCCTTCGAATAATTCCTGCCACGCCGAGTAGCGCTTCTTGGTACCGGGAAGGGAATCGAGGTGCCCGGCTTCGATCTTGTGAACCAGTTTTGTGGGCTCGCCTTCCGCTGGAACCAGGTAGTACCAGCGGCGTGTAACCATCAGGTTGTCGGGAAGGCCAAGCACGCGATACGCAATGGGATCGCGGCGATGATGATCGTAGAACAGCCAGGCATCAATGTTGCGTTCGCGCAGGGCAGACTGAATGGCAGACAGGTTCATGGGCAAACGTCTATTGTAAACAAGGGAACAGAATTGCGCGAATGGGCGCAAGACAAGCGGCGTCTCGGCAGAGGGCCAGTTTTGATTCCGAAACACTTCAGATTCATTCCTACATTGTTCAGAATTGTCATCCGGAGGAGCGAAGCGACGAGCAATCTGCTCTTACTTGGGTGTTGAGCTGCGCGTAAACACTGGACCACGTAGGCCCGTACGCCCTCGTCCGGGCGGCCGAGCGGAGCTCGGCAACATGTTGCGATAACCCGAGAGCCGAAAGCCAAGAGCCCAAAGCCGAGAGCCGGCCGGCGCCCTACGATTGTCATGCGGAGGAGCGAAGCGAAGGAGCAAACTGCTCTCCTATTTCGAACTACAAACCGAGCACCTGACTCCTGTGTTCTTGCGGCAGCGTCTCGCATGCCGTGCGCAGCACCAGGCGCGGCGCTCGAACCCGAATCTTCATCAAGTAGGGAACCGTCCGTTTCGGATCCGCTTTCGCAGTCTCGCGCAACAACCAGCCAAGGCCCTTCTGCACCATGTCGTCCTCATCGGACAACAACTTGTTCGAGAGGCGCACGATGTCGGGAAAAAACAGCTTCTGCCGTGTGCCCTGAATCAGGCCTACGCAGGCCGCCCGTCGATGCCAGCGGTTCTTTGATTTCGCCCAGCGGAACACGAAGGCCTTCCTCGACGGCTTCGCCGCAATCATGGGCGCAATCAAATAGTGCACCAGTGCGTCGTGATCGGCCCAACTGCTGATTCGGTCGAGCCACGATGCGAAAAGCCGGAACTCCAGGTCGCCAAACTCATGCGTGAGTGTCTGCAGCATCAAAACCGCAAAGACCTTCTCCTCCAGAACCTTTCCCCGGAACAGATCATTCGCCACCTGAATGAGGAACTCCGTTCCTCGTTCGCTTTTGATCGTTCGCCGGAAGCGCACCGCCACTTTGCGCAATTCCGCCGTGTACCAGCCGCGCGATTGGATTTCCTCTTTGAAGAACCACTGCACGTCTTCGGCATGAGGCGCGGAGCCGCCGTCTTTGAGAACGCGGCGAATGTGGTCGGCGATATAGCGCGGCGAGATTTTACGCTTACGCATCGGACCAGGTTCGGAGCGGCACATGATAACCGACGCCCGGTCCTAAGCGCAGTGATCTCTCGATTCTTTCGCAGCCCACAAAAGAAGCACGTGCGAGGCGCAGCATCGGAATGCCGGCCTCGCAACATGAACGCGCTGATTAAAAGCTGTACTTCAGTCCAAATTGAATTTGGCGCATCGGTATCGCTATTTCAGTGATAGTGCCCGCTACGCCTGGCCCGTCGTCGATAAAGTTATCCGGCTGCGCGAAATTGGGGTGGTTGAACATGTTGAAGAACTCTGCCCGGAATTCCAACCGCTGGGATTCCGTGATGGCAAACACTTTTCGCAGTGACCCGTCAAACACGTTCTGGCCGGGCCCGACCAGGTTATTGCGATGCGCGTTGCCAAAGGTACCGTCTGCGGGAGGCGTGAACGCATTGATATCGAACCACTGGTTAGGACTGCGCTGGTCGCTGGGCAGATTGCCGTCCCTTATCTGGTCAGCTCGCATCAGCCCCTGTGAGCCAGTGTTGGATGGATCGAAGCCTACTGCTGCCGAGAACGGGAATCCGCTCGCCAGCGTGTAGATACCGCCCACGTGCCAGCCTCCGGCGACTGCGTCGAGCACGCGGTTATTGATGTGCGACCGGCTGCCGCCGAATGGCAGCTCATAGTCAAAGCTGAATACCCACCGCAGCTTCTGATCGAAGTCGGCGCGTGCCCGTTCCGCTCCTACGTCATAACTGTTCTGCGGAAACGGGAAGTTGCAGCAAATCTCCGGCAGATCGTTAATGGCCTTGCTCCAGGTGAATGCGCTCAGGAAGTACAAGCCATGGCTTAGATGTTTTTCTCCTTTTATCTGCATCGAGTGATAAATCGAGCTTCCGCGGTTTTGAATCGCAGTAAATGGGCCAAACTGGGGGAATGGCCGTAGAGATTGCACGTCCACATCCCCGGCGGACGGTACAGGAACCTGGTTCGGATCCGTCACCGATTGCAAATGCGTGCCTTTCGAGCCCGCATACGCCAGTTCTAGGCTGATCGCCGCTGGCAGCGAATGTTGCACCGCGAGGTTCCAGCTTTGGTAATACGGGGTGTGCAGACGAGGATCCAGGCTGGTGACGCCGGGATTAATTGCCTGACTGGGATTCAGTGGAGGGAAGCCCTGCGCTACTGTGATGACGGGCGTGGTCCCACTACTCACGAACGAAGGTTCGTAGAAGAACGGCAGGTTGTAGGCAAGTTGCAGCGGAGCCGCAGTGCGAATCTCCTGCCCGCTGTAGAAGATTCCATACGCTCCTCTAACCACCAGGTCAGCGCTCTCCCGCGGCGTCCAGGCGAACCCGATTCGCGGTGAGAAGTTGGTCTTATCGGCTACCGTGAGGGAGCGGGATGCACCGTTTTGCCCCGCAACCACCAGCGTTCCCGTTGCATAGTTAAAATTGCTTTGCCGATCGTGGGCTTCCACGATGGGAGAGAAGTAGTCATAACGCAGTCCCAAGTTCAGTGTGAGCCGCCGGTTCACTTTCCAGTCGTCCTGAACAAACAGCGACGGCACGTGTTGGCGGTTACCCATTCCGATAACGGTGGAGATGTTCGCACTGATGGGCAGACCAAGCAGCATGTCGGCAATCGAACTGCCGCCGCTGTTATCCACCGGGTTCTGAGTGAACTGGCCGCTGAACGAGAAGCGTCCGCGTGGAGATTGTTCCTGCGAAATGTTGAATTGGCTCCAGCGAATCTCGCCTCCTAACTTCAGCGTATGCCCCCCGCGCACCAGGGTCAGCACGTCGGTGATCTGCCTCTCCTGGCTCGCGAGAATGGTCGGCGCGAAGTTGGGATCGCCCAGGCGGCGAAAGCCATTCGGCGAGAACAAGGTCAAGCCGTTTACGCGCGGATCATCGGGCACACCCGGAATCCGTAATTCCGGTGGCGGCAGTTGGTTGCCGCTTTCCGGAACGCCGCGCCGGATGTGCACATAGCTAAAGCCTACGCGCAATTCATTAATAGTCTTCGGCGTGAACGTGTGAGTGAATCCAATCGCCGCGCCGTCTGTGTCTTCATTACCCACGCCGGTGCTGGAATTGCCGCCGTTCGCCAATCCCGGTAGCGGAGCAGGACGGATATCGGTTCTTCCGCTCTTGGAATAACGCACAAATATCTGGTCACTCTGCGAGAAGTTATAGTCCAGGCGAACATCTCCCTGGTCTACGCGGTCACGTTCGGT
>JBLNFC010000271.1:0-7074 GCA_050263355.1 Acidobacteriota bacterium | reverse complement strand
GTGCTGGTGGCAACAGGTGGCTACGGTCGCAGCATGCTGTTTCCCAGTTCTGACGTCGACCTGTTATTCCTGCACGAGGGTGGCTGGTCTGACAAAGAATCCAAGGACAAGATCCGTCGCTTGTCGCAGGAAATGTGGGACCTTAAGCTGCGCTTGAGTCCACAGACACGGGCGATATCGGAATGCGACCGGCTCGATCCTAATAATCTCGAATTCACGATCTCTCTTTTGGACGCCCGTTATGTTGCGGGCGACCGCGGTCTGTTTGCGCGTCTGCGCCGCTCGCTCATTCCGCGCCTGGTAATGCGCGAGCATCACTTAATAGTGGAAAAATTGGCCGAGGTAACCCAGGCCCGTCATGGCAAGTTCGGCAACACGATCTTTCATCTGGAGCCCAATATCAAGGAGAGTCCAGGAGGGCTCCGTGACTACAACATCGTGCATTGGTTGCTGCTGTTGTCGGGAATCGAAAAGATGCGGACGTCCCCAGATCAGCAGGCCCTCATCTCACCTGCATTACGCGAGCAGTTTACGGAGGCGTTGAATTACCTGATATCGGTACGTTGCTTCCTGCACTACCGTCACGGACGCGATGACAATACGCTCACTTGGGAAGCACAAGCAGAAGCAGCAAGCCGCGGCGTAGGAGTGGAGAAGGAAAGCGACATCAGTACGGAAGATTGGATGCGCATCTACTTCCGGCATGCCCGCTCGATTCAACGAGTCGCAATTCAGCTTCTGAGTGAGATTCCGGCATCCCGCTCGTCGCTTTACCGCGAATTTCAAAACTGGCGATCTCGGCTTTCAAACTCCAACTTCTCGGTTGTCAATGGATTTATCCTGCTGCAACAGCCAGGTGGTGCCAAAGACCCGGAACTGCTGCTTAGTATGTTCCAGTTCATGGCGGAAAACGGGCTGCGGCTGGGCATTGCGACTGAACAGCGGCTTGAACAAGCGGGTGCCTCGCTCGCCGGCAAATTTCCAAAGGGCGGCGCCTTCTGGAAACATTTCCGCGAACTGCTCATCGCGCCTCATGCCGCCGATGCCTTGCGAGCGATGCACTTTTTGGGATTGCTGAACCTGTTCCTCCCAGAGTTGGCGGCAATCGACTCCCTCGTAATTCGTGATTACTACCATCGGTTCACCGTCGACGAACATTCCTTTCGCGCCATTGAGAACCTCCATGCTCTGCGAAGGCCCAGCTCAGAGTGGGAGGAGAGATTCGGCGAAATTTTCGGGGAACTCGAGCAGCCCGAACTTCTCCTGATGGCACTCTTGCTTCACGACGTCGGAAAGGGATTACCTGGGGACGACCATGTCAAGGGCAGCCTTGAGGCCGCTTGGAATTGCCTTACGCGGCTGGAACTTTCCCACGCCGACCGTGACACAGTGTATTTCCTGATTGCAAACCACCTGGAGATTTCGGCGACGCTGCGGAAGGATATTTTCGATCACAACACGGTTGAGGCTTTCGCGGAGAAAGTGGGAACTCCCGAGCGGCTGAAGATGCTCGCGCTTTTGACATATGCCGACATCAAGTCGGTGAATCCGGAAGCTCTGAGTCCATGGAAGGCGGAAAATATCTGGCAGCTTTACATCGCGGCCAGCAACCAACTTAATCGCAGCGTGGACCAGCATACTGTGCACGCCGGTGTGAAGGACGAGAATGTCACGCGCCTTAACCTCATTGCCCCAGCATTAGAAAAGAAGGTGAAACACTTCCTCGAAGGGTTGCCTGAACGATATCTAAAAACACATTCTCCAGAAGAAGTGTTAAGCCATGTCGAAATGGCGAACTCGCTCTGCCACGATCCCATTCAGCTAAATCTAAGGAAAGGCCGGCACTGGCTGGAACTTACGCTCGTCACTCCCGACCGTCCGGGGCTTTTCGCGAAGGTTGCGGGTGTACTTTCCACATGGGGAATGAACATCATCAAAGCGAACGCATTCTGCAATGATGCCGGTGTCATCGTGGACACATTCTTTTTCACCGATCGCTTTCGAACCTTGGAGTTAAATGTGCACGAATGTGACCGCTTCAAGCGAAATGTACGCGAAACACTCGCAGGAGAAGTTGATGTGGAACGCCTTGTGTCTGAACGTCTGCGCAATGAGCGGCAACTGCCGGCTAAAGTGAAGATCAAGACCAAAATCGATTTCGACAACGACGCATCACCTCACAGCACCGTGGTGCAGGTCATCGCCCAGGACAGGCCCGGACTTCTACACAAGATGAGCTCAGTATTCGCGCACGCAGAGTGCAACATAGAAATTGCGCTGATCGAGACCGAAGGCCAAATGGCGATCGATGTGTTTTATCTAAGGACAGTTGGCGCCAAGTTGGACGGTCCGAAGCAAGAGGAAGTGCGGGCGCATTTATCTGAACAGTTATCAATTACGTAATAATAATCGGTGGTACGTTCTATTCTGCTATCCTCTTGCGGGTAAGTAGAAGACCTTGTAGGCTTCCCTCTTCGCAGTTAAGTTCCCCAAATTTTTCTCTTGAGAGATGTGCATGAGAGATGTTTATCAGATCTTGCGGAAGAAAGAGACTGATCTTGATCGCTTGCGTCATGAAATCGACTCCTTACGCATCGTAGCGCCTATGTTGGCTGATGACGAGATCGAAAAAGAATTACAGGCCGAACCGGCGGACGAGGATGGACCCGGCTCGGAACCGCGAAGCACAGGGACCGACGGACCCATGTTCTCTGGCGCAAATTCGGAATCACGCTTCTGGGGCTTGATGAAGCGGTCGCGCTGAGGGAACTTCGAACCGGCGCAGCTTACTTAGCCAGATAGGGAACAAACCCTTCAACTTTCATTCGCAGCCGGTAGACGGACGTGCTCGCCGTGATATAGAGCGTCCTATAGTCCTTGTCGCCCCAAGTCAAATTGGCGGGCTGTTCCGGTAATACGATTGTGCCCAGATGATGTCCATTCGCGTTCCACGCCCAGATCCCGCTGGGACCGGTAACGAATAGATTTCCATCTTTGTCCACTTTGATGCCATCGGGCACGCCGTCGCCCTTGCCACCTGGCTCTTCTCCGAAAATGCGCCCATTGCTCAGACTGCCATCTGGTCCGACATCGTAGACGCGGATATTTCTCTTCTCGCTGTCGTCAACATAGAAACGCTTACCATCGGGCGAGAATGCGAGCCCGTTAGGCTGCGTTAAATCTTTGGTGAGGAGGCGCAGCTCGCCGTTTTTATCAAGACGGTACACGCCTTGAAACGGAATGTCCTGCTTCTCTCCTGCGACAAGATCCAATGTTGGATCGGTGAAGTAGATGGCACCGTCGGGACCAATGATTACATCGTTGGGGCTGTTGAGCTTCTTCCCTTCGTAGCGGTCGGCGAGGATCTTGTATTTCCCGTCGGGAGTGACTTCGATAATAGCGCGCAACACGCTGGCACAATCAATTAACCGATGATCCCGATCAAAGGTATTGCCATCTGGGTCGCCGAGTGCAATCACCTCTTCTTTACGGCCATCCGGATAAAGCTTGTAAATTTTATTGATCGTCTCATCGCTTACGTAAAGGAATCCTGCCGGATCCCACATGGGACCTTCAGTGAAGCCAAATCCGCTGCCGGTTGTTTCGAGCTTCGCATCTCGATCGATCAAGTTCCAAAACTCGGCAGATATCGGCTGCAGAGCGAAAGCGCGCTTGCTGGTTTGGCCCACGCAGTGGCTCGAAGAACAGATTGCAAGTACCGCAATAACAAGCAGTTTATTTCTCATCGAAAATTGTCTCTGACGCTCAACTACTCGGCAAGATGCGGCCTCGGATATCGGATACGAAGCTCACTCCTCCTCGCGACGGGGAGGGCCGGCTTTTCTGCTGCGTGCAACACTCATCAGATAGCTAGCGAGATCGTCCAGTTCACTTCGGCTCAGACGCTCGCCGTAATCTTGGGGGATGAAAGGATGTGGATCATCCTCCAGGGTTTGGATATCCGATCTGTTGAGAAAATGAAAGCTGCCATCCATGTCCTGCAGCTGGAGCGAAAAGTTATCCTCATTGCGAACGATGCCTTCGAACTTGCGTCCCTCGCGCATGGTTGCCACTACGCGCCTGGAGCGTGGTTTGTGATCGGATGCAGGGTGGTTCATTGCTCCACGCAGTTCCTGGGCGGATTTTGAGTGAGCGAAAGCCGTCAGATCTGGCCCGAGAAATCCGCCCTGACCGGCCGCCATGTGGCAACTGGAACACTGGCCCTTGCCGAAGAACAAGGTCTTGCCGGAAACCGGATTTCCCGGCAGAGTTCCGGCGCGGCCGCTCCCCTCCAAGGAGCGTAAGTGCTTTACGAGGGCGTGCCGTTCCTCTTCACTCAGCGAATGAAACGCAGGCATTCCGGTTCCAGCAACGCCCTCTGAAATAATGTGAAAGACTTGCTGATCTGACATTCGCTGAACCTTCGGGTTACCTGCAATGCCTGGGGCGCGCTCGCTGCCGCGGCCGTCCAGGCCATGACAACCGGAACAACTGGAGGCAAAGATTTGCTGGCCCGAACGCGATGGGCGTGAATGTGATGCACCCGAACGCTGTCCAAAAACTGCAATCGTGCTTAGCGCAAGCACCATGATGAGCGCAATACACCGGAAGCTTGAAGCCGTCACCATCTCGCTATGCCTAATTGCTCGCACTCCGATCCAAGGGAAAGATGGCGACACTTGGCAGCCGAAGTCACGTGCCCACGAGCCCTGTAACAACCCGCAAGATGCTCGATCATGCTGCCCCAGGAACAGCCGGCAGACCCTACCCGTAAAACCAATATGAGCTCACATCGCGTGTTGCCAGCAGCACTCTCAAGAACCGATACCGCTCTTACTGCATGAAAATGTCGAGTCTCATTTGAAAGTTCAGAGACTGACCGAGTGTTTATCGCAGCCAACGCGGTGCTGTCAATGGATTGTATTCGCCTTAGGCAAGACTTAAACAGGTGCCCGGGAAACATTCCGCCTGAGAACCCGACCCTGCAGAAGTTTATTTCTGCTTCACTGCCACGGCGGACACCTCAATTCGGGCGTTGTTAACCAGAGCGGCGGCTTGGATCGTGGCCCGCGCGGGCTTCGGGTCGGGCATGATTTGCTTGTAGACCGTGTTCATATCGCCGAATTCCTTGATGTCCGCCAGATAAACGGTAACCGAGACAATATCTTTCATGTCAAAGCCCGCAGTTTTGACGACTTTTTGGATGTTTTCCAGCGCTGCCTTGGTCTCAGCGGCAATTCCCCCCGACACCAATTTGCCGTTTTCGTCGGTGCCCTCCTGCCCTGCAACGTAGAGCGTATTGCCAGCTACCATCCCCTCACTAAACGGTAATCCCTTCGCGCCTGAGGCATTAATGGCACGATTGCTTTGGGCGAAAGATGTAGGCGCAGCCAACATCATCAACATAAGCACGACGGCAACCCAAAACGTTGTAAAAAGAATTCCTCGCTGCATTTGCATGTGTAATCTCCTTCAGGAAAGGGATCAGCCTTTTCAAGCTGTGTGAAACGGTGTTAGAGTCCGCGCACATGTATACAACCGAGGAGGATAAATGGACAAGTTTCATCCCTTGAAAACAGTTGCTAAGCCGCTGCTCATCACTTTGATCATCGTCCTTATCAGTGGATTGTGGTTCGTTATGGCCCAGTCCTCGCCCGCGGGCAGCAGTGATAAGGCACTAATCGAAGGCTTTCGCCGAGTGGAGGTCGCATCCGTTTCTGATGCGCTTGAGCAACTCACCGGACAGCGGATGTACATGTCGCACCACATGCAGCCGATCTTCACCACGAAATTTGCCGGCTTCGCCAGGACGGTACAGCTTAAAAAAGATGAGGGCACCAACGATCCCAAGGCACTCAGCGGGATGTTAGCTGCCATTGACGAAGGCTCTGAAAATTCTGTTTACGTGATGGCGGTTGAGGACGGGGCGGACATCGCCGGCATGGGAGGCCTGATGGGAACCGCTATGGCAGCACGAGGATACTCCGGAGCCATTATCGATGGCGGAGTGCGGGATGTCGCTTACCTGCGCAAAATCGGCTTTCCTGTATATGCCACAGGCATCGTCCCATCTACCTCGGTCCATCACTACCGATACGCCGGAAGCCAAGTGGCGCTCAAGTGCGACGGTGTGACAGTCGCTCCAGGTGACATTGTGGCGGCTGACAGCGACGGCGTGGTGGTCATTCCTCGTGCCAAAGCGGTCGAGGTCCTGAACTTGGCGCAGCAGATGGACTTCAAAGAACATTCCATGTACCCGGTCATCGAAAAACTGAAATCGATCCAGGAAGCAGTCAAGCAGTTCGGACGCCTGTAAGCAGGATTCAGCTCTTGCGTAAATCGAACTTTCATCAGATAATTCGCACTTTCATTTCTGCTTCTGCTTGGCAAGGTGTGGATCTATGGCACTCACAGGAAAACGTACTTACAACATCACCGCCCTGCAACGCGGATTGCGGCTCCTGCAGCTGTTCACGAGATCCGAACGAGGCCTTACTGCGATGCAGGTCGCAAAACAATCGGGGCTTCCCGTCAGCACTGTTCATCGCTTTTTGGTGAACTTGGAGTCCAGCGCCTTTCTTAACTGCAGTGCTGAAGGTACGTACCACCTCGGAATTGCGTGTTTTTCTATCGGCCAGGCTGCGCTCGGGCAACTTGACATTCGACGACTGAGCCTTCCTCACCTGACAGAACTCAACCAACACACGCGCGAAACAATCCACCTTACCGTGCGTCACGGTCTCACGGCCGTTTACGTCGAGAAACTCGATTCCCCGGAGCACTTGCGAATTCACTCGCGGATCGGCATCTCGGTTCCTCTCTATTGCACGGCGGTCGGGAAGGTCCTCCTGGCATATATGCCTCCTGAGGAACAGCAAAGTGTGCTGGCTCAAATTGACCTGAAACGCGTGACGCCCAACACCGCAGGTAGCTTGCAGGAACTGCAAACGGAACTGCACCGCGTGCGAAAGAACGGATACGCCTGCGATCTCGAAGAACACGAGCCACACATTCGGTGCATCGCGGCGCCCATTTGGGACCACGCCGGAGCCGTGCAGGCAAGCTTAAGTATCA
>JBLNFC010000270.1:0-4335 GCA_050263355.1 Acidobacteriota bacterium | reverse complement strand
AGCTTTCAGACGCTCAATATACGGCCAAATCGCTCGCGGCCGCTCCGAAATCCATGGCCAAAGACGCCGGGGTTGCGCGTATGGACAAGGACGGGAAAATGAAGACGCTTCGAGACAGCAAGAACGGCTTCACCTGCATGCTGGTGTTGGATAATCCCATGTGCGCGGACGCGAACAGCGTGGCTTTCTTTGACGCCTACTCGAAGCACGAGAATCCGCCTGACAAGCTGGGCTTGGCCTACATGCTTCGCGGCGATCGCGGCGCGAGCAACACCGACCCGTACGCGACCGCGAAGGCCGCCGACAATCATTGGGTGGTCACGGGTCCGCACATCATGGTTGTGGGGCCGCCATCGAAGTCGCTCGGCCTCCCCGCCACCGCGGATGCGGATCCGACCAAGCCTTACATGATGTGGGCGGGAACTCCGTATGAGCACGCGATGATTCCTGTGGGGGGCGCGGGGGGAGCCGCGAAAACGGCAACCATGGCGACGAGCGACAGCGAGAAAAAATAAGGTCAGGTGGGAACGAAAGTCAGTTTCTGCAGCTTACTTGGAACAGGTACTGTCCAACGTAACGCTCAACGTGTCCTCACAGAAGACCATGGGAGTAAATAGTATCGTTTTCCTTCGGATTCGCGCGTCGGACGGGCGTAGCGAAAAACGAGCGGCGTTTGTGCGCTTACTTCAGGTGCTCCACGAGAAATAGATCGGAGAGGTTGCGGACGTAGCCGAACACGTAATGCTGTTCGTCAGCCGCCAGGCGAGGACACGCGACTCCCACCACCCCGGCCACGTCCGAAGGACTGAACGTCTTCCAGGCTGTCCTGGCGCCAGTCTGGACGTTCACTCGCCACACGGGGCAGGAGGTCTCCCCACGTTTTCCGATAAACAATGTGCCGGGGTCGTTCGCCCAGCGCAAAGGTATATCGCCGGATTGCGTACCGGGAAGGAGTTGGGGCTGGCCACCCTCGGTTGGAACCAGCGCAACGCCGTCGCTGGCGACTGCTGCGACAAGTTTTCCATCGGGGGAAACAGAGTGCGAATTCGGCCCCAACCTGAATCCTTCGGGAGTTATCGGACGCGGCTGTCCAGCGTTGAGGTCCATAACATAAACCCGGGATGCATGACGGGGTTCGTGACCAAAAAACAGGAGACGTTTGGAATCGGGAAAGAACTGGCCAGAGTTAGGAATGACATTGCCGGTCGGCAACATTCGTTCCTGACCCACCCCAGTGGGAAGCAAGGCGAACTCTGGAGGCGACAAATTCTGGCGAAGCACAAGAGCCCATTTGCGATCCGGTGACAACCCGACTGCCAGTCCCTCGCCCAAACGCACGGCAGATGCCCCGTTTGTATTCCGAAGAAAGGACGCGTATTCCCCACCCCCCGCCTCGCCTGCCTCCACGAACAGGAGGAGCTTGCCGTCTTCGGACATATCATTCGGGACGGTCCAGTCTTGCCAGCTCAGGTCGCGCTCTGTGTTTTCTCCGGGAGCCAGGCCAATGGCGCCGGCGCGCATGGCGTCGCGCGAAACAAGGGCGCGGCCTCCAGACCCTACATCATGTAGGGTGAGGGTGCCGGGGGCGCTAAGCAATTCACGGACTTTGCCAGACAAACTGACGCCGCTTAGGAAACGGCTGAAACCTGTAGCGGTTGCTGTGAACCATATCTCGTCTCCGGAAGGCGACCAGGCCAGGCCGAATATGCTCGACCAACGCCGTGTCAGATCGTGCTTCTTACCACTGAGATCCACTACGCCAACGGTACCGCCGTCATCTCCTAACAAATTGTGATCCACGAAACCGAGGCGATCGCCTTTGGGCGAGAATCGCAGGTTACTTATCCACCCAGCGGTTTTGTAAAGTACCTTGCCGATGGGATACTCCAGCCGACTCTCCCCGTTGAGCACGTGAACCACGGCGAGGCTGTTGCCGTCCGGGTTCCAATCGGCAGCCTCCACATTTTCCAGCAGGTCGCGTGGGGCGTCCGCACCGATGGAAAGCTGAGCCAGCGTACCGATATGCGTGAAATGGTTGTCGCTCAGGCGAAAGTTGCGCAGCACTGCCATTTGGCCACCAGGAGAAACCGCCAAAACTTCCGTTCCCGAGAGGCCAAGATCACGAGACTCAGTCGAATTTGGTGAGCTGATGAAGACGCTCTCCGGACTCCCCTCCCATGCTGCGCTGTAGACCGCCGAACGTGGGTCGGGCGCAAACCGGGCCGCGAGGAGAGCACCGCGACGAAAACTCAGTTCGCGAAAAACAGGCACAGGAGTGGTCGCGGCTCGCTCTCCCGCGATGAAAGACATGAGGGCGACTGCAATCAATGCAACCAAGGCAGCACCAGCGATAAGCGCGGAGTGCATCCTTTTAGTAGCCGTGGGTACGGCCGATGTCACAGGCGTCGACGCCTGGGGGCTCGCTGGGATTACGCTGGCTTCCGGTTCAGCCACAGATTGCTTGGAAGACCCACGCCGATCGCGCTCCAAGCGCTTGAGATCCGCGCGCATCTCGGCTGCAGTCTGGTAACGCAGTTCGCGGTCCTTCTCCAAAGCCTTGTTGACGATGCGCTCCAACTCTGGGGGAAGCTCGGCGTTCAGCCGGACGGGCGCGATCGGAACCTTATTCAGGATGGCATTGAAAATTGCAGCGGACGTCGTGCCCTCAAATGGCAAGCGGCCGGTGCACATCTCGTACAGTACGACGCCAAAGGAGAACAAGTCGGTGCGCGCATCAAGGTCTTCGCCGAGCGCCTGCTCCGGGCTCATATACGCGACCGTGCCCAGTGCAGAGCCGGGCGAAGTGAGATGCTCCGCACCAACGCCCAATGTGGCGCCCGCCGTAACTTCCGCCGGTTCTAAAATCTTGCTGCGCTGCCCCGCAACTTTCGCCAATCCGAAATCAAGAATCTTTACGTGCTTGCGCTCGGTAACGAAGAGGTTTGCCGGCTTGATGTCACGATGAACGATACCTTTGGCGTGAGCCGCTTCCAGCGCATCAGCGATTTCAATCGCAAAGCTGAGGAGCATGCCGACTTCAAGCGGGCGCAGACTCACACGGTGCTTGAGCGTCGTTCCTTCCAGGAACTCCATCGCGATGAAGGACTGGCCATCGTGCGTGCCGATTTCGTAGATCGTGCAGATCCCGGAGTGATTCAGGGCAGATGCCGCGCGGGCTTCCCGGCGAAAACGTTCGAGCGCTTGCGGGTCATTGGCGAGGTCTTCGGGCAGGAACTTGAGTGCAACAAAGCGGCCGAGTTGAGTGTCTTCAGCTTTGTAAACCACACCCATGCCGCCGCCGCCTAGCTTCTCAAGAATGCGGTAATGCGAAATGGTCCTACCGAGCAAATGGCGAGGGCTCCGGCCTCGATGGAACATCGTAGGGGCCATCGCGAAGCGAAGTCAACCGAGGTCGGCAGCAGCGGGCGATCAATGTGCATTTGCGTGCTGGCAGTGGTTTTGTTCGGCGGAAAACCGAGTCGAAGGCCGGCATGTAGGGAGTCGTAGTCTACTGAAAGAGTGGCTCCTCAGGTAGGACTCGAACCTACAACCCTCCGGTTAACAGCCGGATGCTCTGCCATTGAGCTACTGAGGAGTGCTGTGCGCGGCACCTGGAGGGCACCGCTGATCACGTGTTCATAATAGCATTGCGATACAGGGTGACGGAAGTCGAATGCGGCAACCGCATTCGTAAGATGGGTAACCGGTAGCCCACCTTGGTGCGAGATGCTTCAGGATTCTGTCTCTTAGAATTGTGTCGCTTTAAAATTCTGTCTCTTTGAATTGTGTCTCTCAGAGTTCTGCTTCCGGAATTCGGCTTTAGAAATGTCTGTCTTCTCATGTTCTTTCGAGCTTTGTCTTTGCTACTCTGAGGTGTGCACACGTTGCCTATGCGAGGCTTTTTATGATGGGAGGTCTGCGCTTGCTCTGGATTCTTGTGTCTCTGATAGTTCTCACCGCCGCGCTCATAGCCGACGACAGTTCCTCAATCACGGTGCAAACCGGCCCGCCAAAAGCAAAAGTTGAGAGCGTGGAGGAGACGCTACACGGGCACAAGATCGTGGATCCGTACCGTTACCTGGAGAATCCAGCGAATGCGGACACGCAAGATTTTGTGCGTCAGGAACTTTCCTACACGCGTAGCGTGCTGGACCCGCTTCCTGGAAGGAAAGAAATCCAATCCCGGCTTGAGCAGTTGCTCACCATCGGGAACATTGGCGCGCCGCAAATCGGCGGCCATTTTTACTTTTACACCCGCCGCGAAGGGATGCAGAACCAGCCCGTGCTCTATGTGCGCGAGGGTGTAAACGGCAAAGACCGCGTATTGGTGGACGC
>JBLNFC010000269.1:0-2507 GCA_050263355.1 Acidobacteriota bacterium | reverse complement strand
ATCTTAGTGGAGCGCATACTCACCTCCGTCATATCTGCAAAAGTCTTCTGGCTTCCTTCCTGAATGCGGCAGCATTTTACTTCATCCAGGCGAAAATCTTAACTTTAACGATTGACTCGGGTGGAAAAGCTTACGGTCTCATTGGTTCTACTTTAGGATAACCGGCTAATCGGAACTATAAGAAACGTCCTTTTTTGACAGGCCACTTAGCCCATCACCAGGCCCTCGATGTCGTGCTTCTGCGTGACGGGAACAAGTTTCTCAACGATGCGGCAGATGAGGTGTTCGCGCACCTGCTGCGGCAGGCTGTCGTAGTAATCCTGCGTCACCATTAGATCGTGCAGCTTGTCGTGACCGGCGCCGGGCGCATCCACGCCGATGACGAGCACCGGGCGCGCGATCGGTGATCCGTGTGGCGTCCCGCGATGAACGGTCAACGCCGACCGGCACGACATGTCTCCCATCTGCGGCAACTTCCGCACCGCCCGCCCCTCGAACCGCGGCCAAAGCTCCTTCGCGGGAAACATCTCGTGGTTCCAACCGCGACCATCGTCCCACTGCGTGCCGTGAGCGACTTCAAACAGTCCCATGTCCTCCGTGACATCGACACCGGTGAGATTGAAGGCGAGCGAGGTGATGCGATGTTCAATGTACGACTGCGGCGGCGACGGGAAGTCCCTGTGCCAGGGCTGCAGCTTGGCGCCCTGAAACGGCACGTCGAACCCGATCTCCACGATCTTGTACTCCGGACCGAGTACGCGTTCGCACATGGCGACGAACCACGGATGCGTTGCCAGTTCGACAAAGCCGCTGATCGCTTGCGGATGCACTTCTACATACCAGCGCCGCGGGCCACGGCCCACTGTTCCTCCCGGACGCTGAATCGCCTGCCAAAACGCCGTCATCATGTCTTCGCGCATCTGCTCGATGAATTCGCGCGAGAATGCGCGCTTGCGGGCGATAATCCCATCCCGTTGCAGAGTCTGAATGTCGGAATCAATGCTGTCGGGCAGAACGCTTTCAGCGGTTCGATGCAATGCCATCTCCGGTCCTTCCAACTGTTGGATGCGCGCCACAAGCGACTACTTTGTCTCCAAACTTTTCACAGCACACCAGCGGATTGCGAGCCAATCGGGTTCCTTGGACTATTCATCTCGGCCACTCTGCTGCCTGCGTTCTCCCGAGTAGCGGCGGGCCGCCATTGTAGGAATTTTAGTCTTTGATATGAACAATGATCGCGCGCCTCATAGATCTATTGATTGGCGTTCAGTCGAATAACGCCGACGTAGTTCCATGGCTGTGAGCTTTCGATTCGCATCCGTGTTCCGTAAGGTCCGGAGATGTCTTCTAAACGCTTTAGGATTTTCATGGCCTTGTTCGCCGTTGCTGCCCTCGGAATGCCACTTTCCGTGAGCCTCATTCCATAGCCCAGATCAACCGGGTACAAGCGAATTTCACTGAGCCGCCCCTGCTCGAAACGACTTTCCGAAATGACAGATTCGAACGGCAAATCGCCTGCGAACGCCTCAGCGTTGAGCACATTCGCAATATCAGCGTCAGTCGCCTTTTCAGGATCCTTAAATGCACCTCGTATGGACTCCTGATACTGCGCATAGAAGTCGGCAGGCATCGGTTCTTGAATGTCGCTCCAGAAGAAATTGCCCAGGCCATAGAAAATTGGACGTCCTTTGTATATCTCGATCGGCCCAAGATGATGAATGCCGGTCGTGAGGAAGGCATCAGCGCCGCCGTCAATCGCCGCCTTTGCGAGCTCATGGACAAATTCCGCTGGCGCGTCGCCGAAATCGTTTTTTGGGTCGGCACTAGTCGTGTCTGCCGGCTCGTGAGAATGGATGGTCACTACCAGGAAATCCGAATGCTGCTTACCTTGGCGTACGGCTTTCAGAATGCCGGCGAGATCATCGGGATCCACCTCGTATTGCAGCTTTCGGATCTGGCCGGATTCGAATTGTGTATTGAATAGAGTTAGTTTCTTCTGCTGATCTTTGTCCGCGCGCCCTCCAGGTGAAGCACCATAAAGATCGTGTGCAACCCTCCGCAAATCCGCCATCGCACTTTCTGGGACCACCATGGTCTTCTTCACAGCCAGTGCGCTCACGCCCGGCCGCCCGGGAGCGGCACCCCTTTGCGGCAAAGCTTCGGATCCAGGTCGGAACGTTGAGGCGAGAGAGACTATGCCCACCCGCCCCTTTGAACTTTCATAATAGTGAGTTGCCCGCGCCAGGCCTTGACTCTCACCAACGCCCGCCGTGACTAGGCCCGCGTTTTCCGTCCAGTGGGTCGTCTCGCGCATGCCTTCGATTCCCCAATCGAGCGAGTGATTGTTGGCGCGTGACATCACCTTGAATCCCATAGCCAGTAGGTCTTTAGCCACAAGTGGCTCGGCAAGAAGCGGCACATCGTCGACGCCTGTGTAGGGAAATCCTTTGAACGAGCCAATGTCTAAAATCGAAGTTTCGAGGTTTCCGTAAGTCGCGTCGCCGCCC
>JBLNFC010000268.1:0-9206 GCA_050263355.1 Acidobacteriota bacterium | reverse complement strand
GCGAATCGCCAACAACCTCGGGGAGATTGCTGTGAAAGTGCTCGATGATTTCAATTCCATGGCTTGAGAAATCGTAAGCCCTCAACTGGATGGTGCGGCTTAGAATGCCGTTGAGTTGGAGCGGCCTTCGCTGGGGTGGCATTTGACGGGCGAAGCTGAGCAAGTTCTGCACAATCTGCTTGGTACGTTGGGCTTCCTGCAGGATCACCCGCAGATCGTTCTTGGCCGCAGAGGGAACGGTGGGGTTTTCCATCAGAAGATCGGCGAATCCCAGAATGGCTGTGAGCGGGTTATTCACTTCGTGAGCGACACCGGAGACCAGCTGACCGACAGCCGCCATCTTCTCGGTGTGCATCAATTTCGCGTGCAGCATGGCGGCATCAGTAATATCCGTCATAACCACGACAATGCTGGAAACGTGTCCCTGCTCGTCACGCATCGGACTGAGATTTACGGAAAACTGACCTGTCCGCCCATCCGCGCGCATGACGGGAAGCTCAAGGTTGTCCACCTGCTGCCCGGCAAGAGTGGCGTGTAGAGCCTCGTGCATCGCCTGCCTACGGCTAGGCGCAATCAGGTCGGCTAGTGGATGTCCCAGCAATTCCTGCTGAAGATAACCGCCAGCTTCATACCAGCGCCGATTGCCGTAGCTGATCAGGCCGGCCGTGTCGGCCACCAGGATGAGACTCTGCGTGTTATTGAGAATTTTGCTGGAAAAGTCACGCTCGCGCTGCAACTCTGATTGGAAGTTTTTCAAATCAGTAATGTCGAGCATCAATCCACGAAACTGAGAAATTGCGCCCTGGCCGTCATGCACCGCCAAAGCATTGATTAGAACGTGAATGGGCACGCCATCGCGGCGCCGCAGGGTTGCATGGTAGTTACGCACCATGCCGTTCTCTTCCATCAACTGTGTCAGCTCACGGCGACGTTCCTGAGTGAAATAGATTTGCGCAGGAACATCCGCCTGAAGCAACTCCTCGCGGCTGTCGTATCCCAGCATCCGGACGAGGGCGTCGTTCACTTCAATAAAACGTCCTTCCGGGCTGGTGAAAAAGAGTCCTTCCTGAATATTGTCGAACAACTCGCGGTAACGACGCTCTGCTTCACGACGATCGGTGATGTCCTTCAGTACGTGAATGGTTTGGAGACTCTCGCCCTGGCTGCCGTGGATCGGGGATGTGGAGATCAGATACGTGCGCTCCAGGAAGGGCTGTACAAACTCATCGCGTCCTTGCACGCCGCTGCGGCAGAAGGGACATCCCCGCGCAATCACCTCCGTAGGAAGCGTGAGGAGCGCACTCATGCTGATGCCAATAAGTTCGTGGGGCTGCACGCCGATAAACTCGGCCAAGGGACGGTTGATACGCAAGACGCGATGCTGCTCGTCGTGCACTACGATGAAATCCGATATCGAGTCGAATATTTCGACCCAGTGCCGGTTCGCCTGATCCATGCGAGTGAATAGACGAGCATTCTCCAGAGCTACGGAGGCATGGCCCATGATCGCTTTCAACAACGGCTCGTCTTTTTCGCTTAATGCCGCACCCCGATTCGCCAGACAAAGCAAACCGACCAAGTCGTTTTCCGCGCCATGCAGAGGAGCCAGGGTTAGATCATTCCATCCCAGTACTGAGGCCAAGCCAGAACCGATCAGTTCCGCTGCGTGGCCAGAGACAAGGTCAGCTGTGCTTTTGCCGTAGATCTCGGCGAGTGCCGCATTCAGGCGTCTGCGAATGCCAGGGTCCGATGAGCGAACGCCTTGCAGCACCGCAGTTTCCAGTCCTGTATCGTATTTAACGGCCAGCGCGGCCGCTCCCGCTCCTAACATGGTGGCGGCCTTGCTTACAAAGCTTCGGGAAAAGTCCGGAAAACGAAGCAGTGCGCCCGTCTCAAGGGCGAGACCCATTAAAGCCTCGGCGCGTTTGCGGTGTTCTTCCGAGAGGTGTAGATTCCGCTTCATCTCGAGAGCTACGGCAACTCCAGCCGCAAGCGCCTTGGCGCGACGTATGTCTTCCTGCGAAATGCTCTCACCATCGTCGCGGTCTAATACACCGAGAATTCCGAGCACCCGGGCATCGCTGCCGAGCAGTGGCACGCAGAGAAGCTGCTTGACGCGAAACTCGGCGATGGCCAGGAAATTTGCGCCCTCAACCTGTGCCGCGTCATCTGTCCAGAAAACGTCGCCTTTCAACAGCGCGCGCGTAGCAGGCCCGGACGGGAACGGAACATTCATGGGCCGCGACTTGCCTCGATCCGCCCCCCAGCGAACTTCGAACAAATCTCGGTGAAGAAGGGCGAGGAAGGAGCGCCGGAACCCGAGGAACGCAGCAGCCCGTTCTACGAATTTCTTAAGAAACCGATCAAAATCACCTGCCGATCCAAGTTCAGCTGAAATCTCGACGAGTTGATGTAGTTCATGGGATTGGCCGCTCGCGGTCGCATAAAGCTCCGCATTGGCTATGGCTAGCGCGCCGAAACCCACCACTGCCGAGAGCAGAGAACGCTCTTCGGAGGTGAAAGAGGTCGGGCGCGGGAATGCCAGCACCGCACCATGAGTGATTGACGTACGAAACGGGAAGGCGAGAACCTGGCCGGAGGGAATATTCGAAAGATTCACGGCTGAGCTATCGAAGACGGTGCTGAGGGGTTCTCCTGCCGAAACGGCTTTACCAGCTAACACGCAAGCAAAGTCGAGTGCCTTGCCGGTCAGTGCAATTCGCACTGCAGGGCTGCCTAGAGCCGCATCTACTGCGAGGGCACGTACGGTGTAATTCTCACCTTGTCGAAGCAACAATGCGACCAGGCTGTTTTGCAAGAGGCCGCGCACGCGATCCGCTAGCGCCGCAATCACCGCGGATGCGCCTGGCACGGCATGCAAAGCTTTGGCGGCTTCGGCGAGGATTTCGGCACGACGCTGTTCCTCGCGCGAAACATTGCTGAGACGCATGGTCTCGAGCAAGCTACCGAGCTGTCCGGCCAAAATCGTGGCTTTCGCGGCCAGGTCATCGTTGAAGAAGTCCGGATCGGAATCGTGGATAAATGCTGCCGCCCCAATTACCTCGCCTCCCACTACCAAGGGAGCAGCCATAATCGACTTGGAGTTGTATTGCGCAGCGAGGGGATATTTCGAAACATCTAAGCGATTGAGGTACAGGGTACGCCGGGAGATGATGGAATCCACGGCGACCGCGCTGTGCGCAGCACTGAGTTTCACGCGCGTGCCAGGAAAGCGATCTTCCAGAAAGCCGGACGCCTCACGACCAACCATCTCGTCGGCAGACAGAAGCTCCCAAAAATAGCTGCCACTCACGCGGAAGAATTCACGGGTGGCCTCACAGAAGAGGCGGATCAGAGCATGCGAATCGCATCCCGCCGCGGCAGCAGAGGAAAGGCGCAGCAGCAATTGCTGAAAAGAATCCTCGGCTGGAGAATCCGAATGGCGCGACAAACCGGTTTTTTCCGAGTGCATTGCTTCCATTTGCACGTCTGCTCAGCAACTCGTCGACGCAAGCGTATGAGGGATAAAGGGAAAGTACCTTGCGATCTCATTTTGAGTCAAGCAAATAAGCAGTCCACGTGCCTGCGTCTCCAAGGGCGCGCGCAAAGGCAGCTGGGATGAAATTCGTCTCAAGGTGAGAGCACCACAACGATCATACCCAACCTCTTGAGACAGTTTTAATGTGCGCCGCGCCATGGGAAATGCGATGTCTCGCGGTAAAGCACAGTGCATCTTAGAGATGCATCAGCCAAACCTTAGTAACCTCGCGGCAGCACATGCTGGCAAACCCCTTGCACCTTCCCAATCGGCATTTTCCTGTCTGGAGGGGAACTCGTGTCTTTCCTGAGAACGAAACGTTGGCTTGCACTGGGGTTACTAACGGCCATGACCTTAGCTCTGGTGGTGAAACCATCCCCGCTGTTCGGGGAGGATGCAGAGATCACGCGCAAGGTGAAGAGTCGGGTCACTCCGGTTTATCCGGAAATCGCTCGCCGTATGAATATCAGCGGAGTGGTGAAGCTTGTGGTCGTGGTAAATGCCAACGGCAGCGTGAAGAGCACCAAGGTGATGGGCGGCCATCCCCTGCTTGTTTCGGCTGCTGAGGACGCAGTGAAGAAATGGAAGTTCGAACCGGCTTCACAGGAAGACAGTGGAGTCGTCGAGTTCAGTTTCAGACCCGAAAACTAGGTGACCAATGAACACTATCCTGGGCAAAGCCCAGATTGAAGGTTGGCGCGTGCGGGAGGAACAGCAATGACGATTGGCAAGAAACTCTACATTAACTTCGGAGCCGTCCTTGCGATGGTCGTGGTGCTGTTTCTAGTGAACATGATCGCCGTGCAGCGTGAACATGCAGCCAAGTCTTCGGCACAACAGTCCATGGAAATGTCGGACGCCACCGATCACGTGCGCTTCCAGATGATGCAGAACCGCCTCTATCTGAGCAACTATCTGCTGAGTGGCGATACCCGGGAGATGGATCGGATGAACGAAGGTATCCGATTGCTCAGCGAAGACTTGAAAAAAGCCAGTTCACTCACCACCTCCGACCAGCAGAAAAGCGCGCTCGATAAAGTGCAGCAACTGGAGCAGGCATGGAGCAATGAGTTCGCCAGCCCCCTGCTGGACAAGCGTAAGCAGGTCGACGCCGGCAACGTGACAGTAGCGGAACTTCAAATCTTCTACCTGCAGAAAGATGCGTCGTCGTGGGTAAAGAACTCCACTGAATATCTCGACATGGCCAGCCAGGAGAATAAGAAGACCGTGGAAGAACGGCGCCATGCGGACGAACTGGCTACCACCTGGACGGGCGCAGTGGCGCTCCTCAGCACTTTGTTTGCGCTGGGTCTCGGAATCTTCATTGCATATTCGTCCGCCAAATCGATCACCGAGCCGCTCAATAACTTGATGGGCATCGCTCAACAGATAGGCAAGACGGGCGACCTCGATCACAACATTGATATCCAGCGGCAGGATGAAATCGGAGAACTCGCCCGCACCTTCGGCGCCATGGTGAAGTACCTGAAAGAAATGGCGGCCTTGTCGGAAAGCATCGCTGGAGGCGACTTAGCCATAGAAGTACAACCGAGATCCGCGAACGACACGCTGGGACATGCGTTCAAGAAGATGGTCGAGGGTCTGCGCAACCTGGTGAAGAACGTCCGCGACGCTTCCACACAAGTGGCGAGCGCTTCTGGACAGGTTGCCGGCGCCTCGGATGAATCAGCCAAAATCAGCCTGCAGGCGTCCTCCGCCATCGATGAAGTAACCAGCACCATGCATGAGATGAGTGTCAATGTGCAAAACATGGTGAAGAGCACGCAGACCCAGGCGTCCAGCGTGAGTGAAACCTCGGCATCGATCGACCAGATGGTGGCCAGCATCCAGAGAGTGGCAGACACAGCCAAGGTCCTGCTCGACATCTCCAACCGATCGCGGGAGGAGGTACATAACGGCATTTCGACGATGGAGAAGGCGACCGACGGGCTCAACCGCATCAACACGACCATTCAGAGTTCTGGCGAGATCATCGATGTCCTTGGGCAGCGTGCAGATGATATCGGGAAGATCATCGAGGTCATCGATGACTTAGCCGAGCAGACTAATCTTTTGGCCCTGAACGCTGCCATTGAGGCGGCACGAGCCGGGGAACATGGATTGGGATTTGCAGTGGTGGCAGACGAAGTTCGAAAGCTGGCCGAGAAGTCAGCGCAGTCCACCAAGGAAATCTCGGAGCTGATTCAGAGTATTCAAAAAGAAGCCCGTAAAGCGGTCGAGAATATGGACCGTAGCACGGGCATTGTCAACGAAGGCCTGGATCTTGGCGGAGAGCTCAATAGCGCTTTGAAGAAGATCTCCAACGTCGTGACTGAAGTGTACAAGTTCGCGCAGGAAATTGGGGCGGCGACGAACGAACAATCACATGGATCATCACAAATCGCTCGCGCCACGACACGGCTCAATGAAATCACACACGAGATCAATTCCGCCGTAGAAGAGCAGGCATCGGGCGCCCAGGCGGTGGTGAAGGCGATGGAGCGAATGCGCGAACTGATTCAGCAGTCCACCTCGGGATCTACGGAGTTGGCGGCCTCGGCCGAGCAAATGTCGAAGATGTCGCGTGAGCTGCTCGAGTCCATGCACCGGTTCGCGCTGGGCGGCACAGAGTACGAAGGGGGCGGTTACCGGGAAGAGCGGACAGCATTGAAGCCGGCGCGTTATGCGGCCGCCGCCTCACGTTCGTAAGCGCCAGGAGCAGCCATGAACCGTGAGTTGCACATTGTAGGCTTTCAGGTAGGTCGCGAGACCTATGGCGTTCCGATCGCGTCCCTGCACGAGATCGTCCGAGTAACGGAGATAACGGCCGTGCCCGACTCCCCGGAATACATCGAGGGAGTCATCAATCTCCGGGGAAAGATCGTCTCAGTCATTGACCTGCGCAAGCGGTTTGGGGCGAAAGAAGCAGTTTCCTCCAAGAAGAATCGAATCCTCGTCGTCGAATCGCACGGGCGGCTCACCGGGTTGATTGTCGATTCTGCGTCGGACGTGGTGAAAATCCCCATGGAGGATGTTGAACCGCCCCCTGCGGTTTTTCAGGAGGGCGGTTTGAATTGCGTAACCGGCCTAGGCAAGTACAAGAACCGGCTCATTGTTCTGCTTGACATGAATAAGCTACTCGCTAACAGCAGCACGCAGCGCAGCGATATTGACGGCGAAGTTAAAGGGCGGGTCGGGACTAAGGATGCTTACACCGCAACCGCTGGCAAGTAAGAAATCGTTTCAGGATTTGACGCTAAAGACAAAATGAGCACACCAGCTGTTCCGACCCCGCTTACCGAAGCTGAGCTGAAGCTGCTGCAGGCACTCGTTTATCAGGAATGCGGTATGCATTTTGACGAGCGCCGCACACACTTCCTTCAGGACCGCCTGCACCGCCGCCTGAAAGAGTGCCAGCTGGATTCCTTCTACAGCTACTACCGCCTGCTGATTAGTACGAACGGCAAGGAAGAACTGTCCCGGTTGCTGGAAAACCTGACAGTGAACGAGACCAGCTTTTTCCGGAACAAGGCGCAACTGGATCTGTTTCACAAGCATGTGCTGGACGAGCTGTTGCACAAGAAGCAGGCGCGGCGCGATTACACGCTGAAGATCTGGAGTGCTGGCTGTTCCACAGGCCAGGAACCGTACACCATTGCCATGCTGGTTTGCGATGCTCTGGCCTACTACTATCTTCGCAATTCCCTTCCCGTGACCAATATTTCGCCACGGCCGCTAGTGCCGCCACCCTGGCGGGTGGAAGTTATGGCTTCCGATATCAGCTACTCCGTGCTGCGGGCCGGGCAGGAAGCGGTTTACAACGAAACGCAAATGGCAACGGTCGACTACAGCTATCGACTGCGCTATTTCGACAAAGTCGGCGATCGCTATGCAGTGAAAAAGGCTGTAAAGGAAATAGTGCACTTCGATTTCCACAATCTAAAGACAGAGTATCTCCCACAGCGCAATGACGTGATCTTCTGCCGCAACGTGATGATGTATTTCGACGAGCCAGAACAACGAAGACTGGTAGACAAGTTCTATCGCTGCTTGAATCCCGACGGATATCTGTTCGTGGGACATGCGGAGAGCTTGCTTGGTCTTACCGACACGTTTTCCATGGTTCACCGCAATAGCGGCACGGCCTATCAGCGCGTCGAGGTGACGATGTGAGCCGCTCATCCGATGACCGGGCAACAGAACTGCGGGAACTCTTCTTTGAGAGCGCTCAGGAGCTGTTACAGGCCCTGAACGACGAAGCCCTCAAACTGGAGAAGAAGCCTGGCGACATCGAAGCGGTGCGCAGTTTACGCCGAGCCGTCCACACGTTGAAAGGTGATGCCGCCGCTTGCGGGTACAGGGAACTCAGCGAGCTTGCACACGAATTCGAAGACGTTCTGGCACTTGAGATTGGAACCGCGGCTCACGCCGAGGTGGCCGAAGTAGCTTTGGCCGCCGCCGATGTTTTTGCGGAGATGCTGGCAGCGTACCGCAAGAAGAAGAAGGTGCCATCGGGCGAAACTTTGCGGCGGCGCATTCACAAGCTCGCGCAGCAGCCACTCAAGAAAACCGGCCGCAAGAAAACTGCGTCTGCTCCCAGTGCTCACGCAGTGTGGACGGAATACGAAAGCCTAGCCATTCGGACTGCGCTCCAGCAAGGCCGGAATGTTTATCACGTGACAGCGCACATTGATCCGGAATGCGCCATGCCGGTGGCCGCCCGTCAACTGATCCAGAACGCTCTGCAAGGAGTTGGAGAGGTGCTCGCGATCCGGCCGGAAGCAGGCGGGAGAGAGACCACTCGTGCGGTCGAGGCAGCGTTGGCCAGCCCGGCTACAGTTCAGGAAATCAGTGCCAAATGCCACATTCCGTCAATCGTTTCAAAAATCACGATCAACGCCATCCGACCCTCAAAGGGACGACAGAAAAGCATGCATCCTGTCGCGAAGGTGGAGGCAACAGAAGAGCGGGCTCCAGTGCCCACGACAGCCGCAGAGAGCGCGGAAAGCACAGAAGAAAATCACGAGGCTGCCAGTGCACCCGCGAATAGCAGCACCAGCAGCGCCGACAACATCCTGCGTGTTGACGCGGAGAGAATCGACAACGTTCTCAATCTTCTTGGTGAGTTGATCATAGGGAAGTCGATGCTGCAGCAGACGCTAAACGAGTTCAGCCGGCACTTTCCCAAAGATCCGTTGCGCCACAAATTCTCCGATGCCATGGCATTCCAGGCGCGGGTGCTCGGCGATCTTCAACGCGCCGTCATGAAGATCCGCATGGTACCCGTCGAACAACTCTTTCGCCGTTTTCCGCGCATCGTTCGGGACGTGGCCCGCCAATGCGGCAAAGATGTGCAACTGGTGTTAAGCGGAAAAGAAACCGACCTCGACAAGAGCATTCTGGATGGAATCGCCGAGCCTTTGACTCACATGGTGCGCAATGCTGTGAGTCACGGGATCGAGCCGGCCGAGGAACGACAGAAGCTCGGCAAAGCGGCGCAAGGAATTGTGAAACTCGACGCCTACCATCAAGGCAATCAAGTGATCGTGGAGGTAAGTGACGACGGCCGAGGCATAGATGCGGCCAAAGTGCGCGCTAAGGCCATAACCATGGGTCTTGCCACGGCAGAAGAAGCTCCACGCATGAGCGAGACTGAAATCCTGGATTT
>JBLNFC010000267.1:0-8392 GCA_050263355.1 Acidobacteriota bacterium | reverse complement strand
GCAAGAATCGGCTTCGTGGATGGAGAAGTCCTTGGAATCCTGCTCTTCGGCCTGGCGGGACTGGTCTGGACACTGCTTCCCTTCTTCGATCCATCGGGCAAAGGTCGCAGCCAGCGATGGATCATGGGCGCGGGCATCTTTGCACTTTCTTATATGGTTGCGATGAGCCTCTATGGATTCGCGGCGAAATAGATTCGTGGCCGCAGCAGGCGGCGCTTTGGTGGCAGCCTTGATGCTGGTTAGTTGGGGCGGGGCGCAGACCCCGAACACGTGTGTCGATTGCCATTCTGTCCTGGATGCACCCCTCAAAGTCACACAGGATCAGTTTGTGCAAGACATCCACTTCCAGAAAGGATTGACGTGCGTCAGTTGTCACGGCGGGGATCCTACGAAGACCGACATGGACGCCATGAGCAAGGCAGCAGGCTTTCGCGGCAAAACAGACCGCAAGGCCATCCCAGAGTTTTGCGGCAAGTGCCACTCCGATGCGGCACTGATGCGTCAGTACAACCCGTCACTACGCACAGATCAATTAAGCCAGTATCAGACCAGCGTACATGGCAGGCTGCGCGCGAAGGGCGATACCAAGGTCGCGGTCTGCATCGATTGCCACGGCGTGCATAACCTGCGCCCGGCCAGCGACACGCGTTCCAGTGTCCACCCTACCAACGTTGCACAAACGTGTTCCCGCTGTCACGCCGACGCGGCGTACATGAAGGGATATGGCATCCCCACAGACCAGTTTGCCGGATACAGCGCAAGCGTTCATCACGAGGCACTGGCAGTACGAGGTGATTTGAGCGCTCCCACCTGTACGACCTGTCATGGTAACCACGGTGCGGCTCCACCCGGCGTAGCCACTGTGCAGAATGTATGTTCCACATGTCATGTGTTCCAGGCGCAACTGTTCGAAGCGAGCCCGCATAAAGCAGCCTTTGCCGCGGCGGGATTGCCGGGTTGCGTTACCTGCCACAGCAGTCACCGCATTCTCCACCCTACTGACGACCTGCTGGGCACCGGGTCGTCGTCGATCTGTACCAACTGCCACACATCAGGTGACGCCGGCTACCAAGTCGCTTCTCAAATCCATGAGCAACTGGCGAAGCTCGACACGTCGGTGAAATCGGCTGAAGCGACCGTGAGCCGTGCCGAGGCGGCCGGCATGGAAGTGAGCCAGCCACGGCTCGAACTCGACCAGGCACGCGACTCACTTACCAAGGCCCGCGTTTCAATCCACGGCTTCAATAACCGACGCATAATGCAGGACGTCGAAACCGGGACAAAGATTGCTGACCAGACTTACCAGGCCGGAAAGAGCGCCCTCGCCGAACGCGACTATAGGCGCAAAGGTCTGGGCGTTTCATTATTGCTGATCGTTATCGTGGTGATCGGACTCGGCCTCTACATACGCAAGATTGAAAGAACAGATTAACGTAATCTGGCAAGAAGATTGAGGTGGATTCTAGACCGACGTCGGACGACCAAAGCTTTTTTCGAGGGCAGCGCGGTCAGCAGAAAAGCAGGATTACGCCGCCGGAAGCGAGAAGCAGAACACTGACCTTCGATGCCATAAGCGCGAGGTTGTGAATCTTCGAATCATGACCTTCGGGGCTCGGGGACCGCAATTGGGGTAATTGTGATGATCGTTGTCCGTGTCCTCACTATCAACAGCTTCGTCCATTATGGCACTGTCGTCGAAAGGGTTAGCGGAGATCGTGACTCAACCCATTGCGTATTCCCGTAAGGCCGGGCATGCAACCAACTAAGCCTCGGCCCGTCGGGGCAGATGCGGAGATACATTATGCCGCAAGCTCTGGACAACAATGCCACCCAGTTAGAGCGAATCACGGCACGTTTGCGTGATTTAGAAGGCCGAGTTGCCGCACTGGAAGGACACCCCCAGAACTCGGTGCCGAGTCAATATCCAGAGGGGGAATCCTCCTCCACAGCATTGCACACACCAAGACTGGCTGCCACGACGCAAGGACCTTTCCCGGTGGAGATGCCGAGTGGGGCCATGCCGGTGCTGGGGAAGGCAGTCCTTGGAATCGCTGGCGCTTACCTACTCCGTGCCATCGCACAGGCGGGACCAATTCCCAAGTTAACCGTTGTGATAGTGGCCATCGTTTATGCCGCCTTGTGGATGGCATACGCAGTCAGAACTCACGACACGAACCGATTCGCTAGTTCTACCTACGCCATCACCTCCGTTCTTATCCTCGCGCCGCTTCTGTGGGAGTCGACGGTACGCTTCCAAGTCATTCCGCCGACCTACAGTGCGGCGGTGCTGGTCGCTCTTAGTTTGCTGGCCTTGGCTCTCTCGCGGCGACATCAACTCCAACTGATTCCCTGGGTTGCGACACTCGCCGTTGTGATCACAATACTGGCATTGATGATCGCAACTCACGAGCTGGTACCTCTCACGGTCGCAATTTTGGCCGTCGCTGCAATCACCGAAAGCGCCGTTTGCCTCAACTATCGGCTTAGCTTGCGCGGTGTGCCAGCCATAGTGGCAGATTTCGTCATTTGGTTGCTCGTTACCGTGATGACACCAGCCGAGGCGGTGCCGGAAAGCTATCAGCCAACAAGTCCACTCACCATCAGCATCCTGTGCTTTTCGCTGCTCGCCATTTACGGCGGCAGCATCGGACTTCGCAGCTTTGCTCTGCGTCAACGGCTCTCGATTTTCGAGATTGTTCAATGTGTTCTCGCATTTGTGCTTACAACATTCGGGATTGTTCGCGCCACGCGAGGTTCGGCATCTTGGACTCTTGGCATCTTGTTCCTGCTGCTCTCGGTTGTATTTTACTGGGGAGCCTTGTCGTATTTTGCAGATGAACCGTACTCTCGCAATAGGCGGGTCAGCGCGACTTGGGCCGCTGCCTTGTTGGTGGCAGGCGACTTCCTCGTTGTCAATGTCAACCTCAGGGTGCCTTTCTTGTGCCTTGCAGCGTTGGCTGCTGCTTTCCTATATTCCCACACGCGAAGGCTCAGCCTGGGATTACACGCGTCCTTCTATTTATTGGCGGCAACGACTCTGTCACCACTTCCCGCTTACGTCGGAAACGCTCTGGCGGGCACGCTTCCTATCGCACCGAGTTGGACTGTCTGGATCGTCGGAGTTGCGGCCGTGCTTTGCTATGTGGTCGGTGCCCGCGTCCTGGAAGATCGCGATAAACGCAGATTGCTCTGGGTCGTTCCCGCCATGCTGGCTGGATTCACAAGCGCTGCGTCCAGCGTAGTCGCGGTCTCTGTGCTTGCCGCCGGTCGGATGGAATTGTCTCCTTCTCGCCTCTCGGTCGTCCGAACGATCATGAATTGCGTTCTTGCTTTCGCTTTGGGCTTTGCGGGCTCGCGCTGGAAACACGTAGAACTCAGGTGGGTTGCCTATGCTGCAGTTGCGTTCGGCACGCTGAAGCTCCCGCTCGAGGACCTGCGATTCGGTAACGCCGCATCGCTGGTGATCTCGCTTCTGTGCTATGGATCGGTCCTGATCTTACTCCCGCGGCAGACGAGGCGAGCCCTGCGAAAGAATGAGTAGTGGGTTTCTCGTCTGCGCACTCGGACTGTTCTTATCTGTGGGTATTCGGCAGCAACAATGGCGATGGCTCCAGCGCCAGCGGAGAATTTATCAAGTAAATTTCTGTTGCCTTCGAGGAACAAGTATCCTCGCTGGAGATCACGCCGAGAGAGTCCCGAACTCAAGATGAGAAACGAAAGCCCGGACTGAGTCCGGGCTCCAATGAGCACGATCTTGTTCTCGGGGGAGGAGCTGTCGTAGCGCAGTCGAGTCTACTAGCACGGATTGACGACACAAGGACTTTCCTCACCAGACTGTGTGACAACGCCTTCGTCCGTGTTTGTAAAAAGCTACTCCCTTTCCACATCAATACTGTGAGTCAAAAATTATCAAAGGGAGTGATTGCACCGGGCATAGCTCGAAGTGATTGCGGTCACTGCCGCCTCTACGGAGTCTACCTTTGCTCGCATCATGGAGCGCGTGGTCGATGAAGCGCAGTCATATGTTGACTTCTATGGCTTGGCATTCGTCCACGCGGGTCTCAGCAACCGCGACGAATCCTTCCGCTGGTTGGAAAAAGCTTATCAACAACACTCTCGCGGCTTGATTTATCTGGCTGTTGACCCATTTTGGTATGGGATGCGCTCCGACCCGCGCTATGCAGACCTCCTGCACCGCATAGGATTAGCGCGTACAGTGAGTGCTCTTATATTTCCGACGAGCAATATCAAATTGTCAGATCAAAGTTGATGAGAGGACGTGCACGAAAGCGTATTATCCGCTTTCGCTCTTCTTCTTGGGCTTCCATTAACCTGCCGCTCAGAGTTTCAAGCTGTTCCCCGGCAAGCTTGCTATCTTCTATCACGGAAGTGAGGATCATGAAGGGCGTTGCAGCGGAAATCAGGAATAACTGAAGACCCAACATGCTGTTCTCGGATCCCTGTCCGTAAAAGGGACCGCGTCCGTTAGACCTTTGAGACTGATGTTTCCCTGACCGCAAATCAGAAGTTCCAGTTGAAAACTGATCTCATTAAAGCACCAGTGAGCCCGCCTACACTGCCCTAAGTGCCGCCGCGATCAGAGTCATCAAAGCCAATAGGTCATCACCTGAAACTTGATTCAAGTGCTTCGGAAAAGCTGAGGTATGGTCATCAGAGTTCATCTTGCGATGGTTTTCGGACGGCGGGAGTTCATTCGGGGAAATTGTCCGTCAGCAGTGGAATTTCAGCCCTCCTAAGCCGGTGCGCGAGATCGAGGACTATCAAGTTGAGCTCTCGAATGTTACGATACTTGAACTTAACATCGTTCCAGATGTAAGCGGCGGCAGCGCTCACGCATCGCTCAAGAGGCTGCGCCTGTCCTGACTATTGTTCAGGTGCACGTTACACCTTAGATTCTGTAGAACTTCCTGATGTGAAGCGCCGTTGGCCGAAAGGGTTATTCGAGCGACAATCAAGACAGAGGCTCTTATCGTAGTGCGTCCTGACCAGGATTCCATCCCCGCATCATCGTCGGTCCTCAGCAATGCTGAGATTGCCTACCGGCTCGCAAGCCTCGCACAGCTGTCCTCGCAAAAGGACAATCCTTACAAAGTTAAGGCTATCAGCGTGCTGCTACACGAATCCGCAACCTTTCGGAAAGCCTGGACGAGATGGTCCGCGATCAGGAGGACCTGACCCGGTTTACGGCATCGGCGTGGCGATAAAGCGAGCGCTGTCCGGGAAATTGTCACAACCGGAACTCTCGGAAAGCTCGAAAATTGCGGGCAGGTCACGCCCGCCGTGGCAAGCATTACGAGCCATCCCCGGCTCGATCCGAAGCCGGTCATGCGTGTCTACAAGAAGCTGGGAATCTCATCCGCCGATGAGTTACGGAAACGATTATGAGAACGGTGAGCTTGAAAAGCAACACGCTGGATCTATCACGCAAACTAGGTGTAAATCGAGACACGATTCGCCGTTGGATGTTGTCTGGCAAGATTCCGACAGGAACGCTCGAAGGCGAAGGCAACCGTAAGCGTCGCGTGTGGTCAGAAGTCGAAGTCTCGGCGATTGTCGAATTCATGAACGCGAATCCACATCGCGGGAGGCGTCATTAAGATCGATATTGAGAACCGTTTAGCGACCATTCTTTGTCCGCTTCTCTCGCGTGGCTTACTGTTGAGCTTCTTGAGCCTTGCTAAGACGCTCCTCAACGACTTCGGCGACTTTGCGCAATCGCGTACTCCTCTGGCTGTGCCAACTATCTCTGAGCGGCCACCGCTTGCAACTCGTTTTTGTTACAGATCAACAGTGTGGAACCTCTGGATTGCACAAGTTTGTGCTTCCTGAAATCGGCAAACACACGCGTCACTGTTTCGCGAGAAGTGCCAATCATCTGAGCAATCTCGTCATGCGTGAGTGTCAGCTTTAGGGTCGGTTGACTTTTTGCCGCTTCTCCATTGTGCGAACTCCACTCCAACAGGAGCTTCGCCAACTTCTGGCCCGCGGAGTAGGACAGCCCCAAAGAACGCACTTCATGGCATGCCTCGTTGTACTTGATGCTAAGTTGCTCGGCTACCTTGAAACATGCATCAGAATTTGTTTTAAGGAAGCGAAGGAACTCTTCGCGTTTTGCGAAGCTAATCTGACAGGGAGTGAGAGTCTCAGCGGTTAATTCATAGGGATGACCGGAAAACGTGGCACCAAGCCCCAATACCTCTCCCGGATCGACAATCTTTAAGATAAGGGTCTTACCAGTCTTATCGCCCAGAGAAAGCTTCACTTGCCCTTTGCAAACTACAAAAATGCCCCGAGGTGCTTGGCCTTCCAGAAATAGGACGGCGCCTTTGGGATAAGCTGTTGTGTATTTGATTCTTTCGAATGCTTGCAGACCTGCCTGGTCCAGATCGCAGACAATACGACCCTGCCGCATTTTGCAGCTCAGACAACTGTCGTTAATCTCGAGTCCGTATGGTGACAGCATGTACTACCCCTGGGATGCAGATGGAAGTTTCGGAACAGAGAATATGAATTCGGTACAGCAGGTTTTCGAGTTAGTACTCGATGGTTGCCTTCTGGCCAGAATTACCGTCGCTCTGTGATCTGCATCACAGTTGCCAGTGTGAGCTACGACAGCACCCTACGCTGTGACTCCGAACACATTGAGATGTGATTAGCAGAACTGCTCAGTGTCATCTCTGCTGCAGCGCGACAATCCGATGTGCACGTGAAATTGTCAGTACTGTGATCTAGATCACTGAAAAAAGTCAGCTTTTGGCGTAAGTGAGTCTAATCGAATTACGTGAGCTCGCCGCGCACGTACCCAGCAACGATCATCGTGCAGAACGCGTCGGAGGAGGTCAGTATGCTCCGATGGATGGATCTTATCGGAATCGCGGGCTTCGCCATGGTGGTACTTTCTACATTCTTGCTATTTCCGCGCTCAGCAGACCGTATGACTTGGAAATACTGGCTGGAAGGCCTGGCATTATGGCTGGTCGGTTTTAACTCCGTCGTGGCTTGGCTCCTTCTGCGCTGGTCGGTTAAGCAGTCCAAGACGGGACTGCCACCACTCCTAGTGTGGTCGCTGCCACACTGGAAACAGAGAGAGACGACCGCTGAAGAGAAGGAACGTCGTTTGCGTGAGAAGGCTGCATAGTAATGCTCGGAGTGATAATCTTCTTTTCAACATGCTCATCGTGCGCTTTTTCTTGCATTCGGTTCGATGGTCTCGGAGACGCTGAGCAGGTTCTTCGCAGCACTTGAAGGCCGATGCCCTGAAACGTGAGGAAGAGCGGGCGAAGCCATCCAGCAAGGCTTCCACTAAACGCAGAGAGTCTGAGAGCAGAAGGAAACGAGCGAGATGAGTGATCCCAAGCAGAGCAACAGTTATTTCTTCGTGCTCGCGACTCGCTCTACAATTATCAAAGCCGTCCGATTACGAGGTTCCTCATGCCCGATGACAACTCTACTCTGGAACTACGGGAGCTTATGCGGCAAGCGAGTGAGGAAGGAGACGAAGAAAAACTCCTCGCGCTGACTAAGCGCATCAACGAGCTTCTCGGGAAGCAAGATCAGCAACAAGCTCTAGAAAGACGAGAGGACGACGCTGCCTGATCTCGGATCACCCTTCCAATTGCGACTACCACGCTCCACGACGGGGTGCTAGGCGGATGCGTTTTCGATTTTCCAAATTCTATTTGTGGTCGGTTGCATACTCACGCCTGTCCCAGCAAATGGCGTCATGTGCGAAGCTTGTGGGAGAGTCTACTTTGTAGCCACATCGCACCGCGTCGAGCCCAGCCGCACAACTGATGGAATGTACCACCTCAGTTGCAAACCGTCATGCCAGAACCGATGGAGTTTAGGAAAGAAGGCATGCACCTATATGGCGTCTCGGATGAGGTGTTCCGAAGAGGGTATGCAGAGAAAGGCGAATACGAGCTCGTTCAAGCCGCTTAAGCAAGTCAAAAGACAGGCACATCCCTGAAAACGCTCACGCAACCGAAGGAACGAGAAGTTGTGGACGCGGCTCAGGACAGCGGTTCCAATAAAACGGCTACCACCGCAACCAACGCCGACATCACAGCCACCCAGGCTACAAGAGGAGCGATCCAGTCACCAAGTTGTGCTCCCAGCCATATCATACGAAAAAACTCAAATACTGGCCGGGTGCAGCTCTCACTGCTCCCAGCCGTGGCTGATGAACAAGGTCTGACTATCAGGCGGCAATTGCTTTTTCGAAATGCTCGCAGATCGTCGTCTCGAGCTTGTAAAGCTTGTAGGTCATCGGAGTGGCGAGATAGGGTTTGATGATCTCCTGGACTTTGGGGAACCACTCTTTTTGATAACGCTCAAAGTATTGCTTTTCCGTCCATAGACTGAAGAACAG
>JBLNFC010000266.1:0-5515 GCA_050263355.1 Acidobacteriota bacterium | reverse complement strand
GTGAAGACTTCGCTGTATACCTTAGTTACCAGGTAGTTCTGGCCATCAAGATCGCTGCGCCAGACTTGGCCAAGTTGTACGGATTTCACCGCCACGTGCGTTCCTTCTTTTATCTGAATTGGTATGCCTTCAGAGTACCCAGAGCTCTTCCACACGTCAATGTGTTCCGAGGTCCCGACGTTACGGAAGGACGGTCATCTTCTCGGCTGGTTGACAATCGTCAGTAGGTACGCCTTTGGTAAGATCTGACATCATGCCATCGCAACAACGAGTGAAGTTTCGCAACGAATTTCAGGAGCACTCATGGTTCGAGGTGTAGTTCCGCGTCAGCCCGCTAAAACCGGACGTCACGAAGGTTCGCGAGCGCTTCCCACGCCGGGACAGATGAAAGGCGGATCTCGGCAAGTCCAGAGTGGAAAGCCTAGTTTTCAGCAGCGCAAGTCCAAAGGGTCAACTTCCAGCTCGAAGAAGCCGCGCTCCAAAGCCTACAACCCCGTGGCGCCCGAGCGGATCAACGAAATCCTCAACATTCTTGATGCAACTTATCCGGACGTCACCTGCGCCTTAACGCATCGAAGCGCCTGGGAACTGCTCGTGGCGACGATCCTCTCAGCGCAATCGACTGACGTGAATGTCAACAAAGTAACGCCCATCATCTTTCAGAAATACCCCACAGTTCAGGATTTCGCAGCGCTCACACCGGAACAGCTGGAACCCGATATTCGTTCCACCGGATTCTTTCGCAATAAATCGAAGTCGGTGGTTGGCGCGGCGAGGAAGGTGGTCAGTGACTTTGGGGGCGAAGTTCCGGACGACATGGATAAATTGCTAACCCTTCCCGGTGTTGCTCGGAAAACAGCCAACGTAGTGCTCGGCACCTGGTTCAAGAAGGGTGTTGGAGTCGTGGTCGATACGCACGTAACACGCATCTCGCGCCGGCTCGAACTCACCAGAAACGGCGACGCGCCGAAAATCGAGCAGGATTTAATGAAAGTGATTCCACCCGAAAGGTGGATTCTGTTTTCCCACCAGATCATCTGGCACGGCCGCAAGCTGTGCATCGCCCGATCGCCGAAGTGCGTGGAGTGTCCGCTTGAGAGGATTTGCCATGCAGCCGACAAGACCTGGAGCACGGTAGACATTCACAAGAACGCGAAACCGTGATCGCGCGCGGCGGACACCAAGGATCACCAAGCACGACTAAGGCTTCTCAATCGATCTCACCTCGTATTTCATGACGACCCTCATACGAGGCAGGCTGCCGTTTCCCTGAAGTACTCTAATTCCACAATCAGCTCGAACACCCCAATCCACATTTCCCCGCCACGCCTGATAAACTCCTCTTCATCACCCAATGCAGGCATATTCATGAGGACTCTTGTCTTTGCCATGGTCGCAATTATGAGTACGATTGCGTTTCCCCAGACTCTCCCCCTCCCGCAGGCCATCACCGATCCCAAACAGCTCACCAGCAAGCCCAATGCTCAAGTCGAGCGCACGTTGACTATCGAGAAGCTCTACATGACGCGGGCTGTGGGTGACACGACGTGGTCTCCTGATGGACGGACCATCGCGTTCATCTCGAACATGAGCGGCCGCAACAATGTTTGGCTGGTACCCGCTGAGGGCGGATGGCCAACTCAACTGACAGTTAGCGACCAGCGACAATCGTCCCCGGCATGGTCACCGGACGGGAAGTGGATAGCGTACCAGTCCGATTACGACGGAGACGAGCAATGGGACATCTTCCTCGTTTCCCCAAAGACCGGGCAAGTTGTGAACCTGACCAATACTCGTGAGATCGCGGAGCAGTCGCCCGTGTGGTCGCCCGATGGACGCTACCTGGCGTACTTGATGAAGCCGAAGACGTCGTCAACCCACGAGATTGATGTTTACGACACGCTGATGCGAGAAGTGAAGCATCTCACCACCGGCACTCCGAAGGATCGCGGAAACTATGGCCAGGTCTGGTCCAAAGACGGTAAGTGGATCGCCTACACACAAACCCAGGCTAAAGGCACGGACTCGAACATTTTTGTGGCTGAAGTCGGGACGGGTAAGACCACCCTGTTAACTGAGCACAGAGGTGAAAATCTATACACCGTAAATGATTTTTCGCCTGACGGCACACACCTCGTGATCACCAGCAACGCTGGCAATGGTTACGAAAACGTCGGGCTCCTGGATGTTGCCAGCCGGAAAGTCGAGTGGCTCACCCGCGACAAATGGGAGATCAGCGCCGGCAATTTTTCACCCGACGGCAAGACAGTCACTTGGACCGCCAATGTCGACGGCAACACCGACATCTTTCTTCACCAACGCACGACCGGGAAGACAACATCTCTGTCCCTTCCAAAAGGGGTGAACTACCTTGGCGGGTCGCAGTCCGCTTTCTCTCGCGACGGAACTAAGTTGCTCTATTACCACAATGGTCCGAGCGCTCCTAGCGATGTTTGGGTTTATTCGATGGCGACCGGCAAGTCCCAACAGGTGACGCACTCATTGATGGCGGGCGTGCGCAGTGAAGATATGGTCGAACCCTACCTGGTGCACTATCCAAGCCGAGACGGGAAATGGACCATTTCTGCTTTCGTCTACGTGCCCTACAATGCGCCTCGCAACGGGCAGCACGCGGCCATTGTGTACGTACATGGAGGGCCAACCTCGCAGACCCACAATTCCTTCAACCGGTTTATCCAATACGTGGTCAATAAAGGGTACTTCGTCATCGCGCCGAACTACCGTGGCTCAACGGGCTACGGTAAAGAATTTCAGAATGCGAACCTTTTCGACATGGGTGGAGGCGACCTTCAGGACGTGCTCGCCGCGGCGGATTGGATGAAGCAGACTGGCTATCCTGATCCTAAAAAGCTGATTCTGATGGGCGGCAGCTACGGCGGTTACATGACGATGATGGGCGTGACCAAAGCGCCCGACGTTTGGGCGGCCGGTGTACCCATCGTCCCCTTTGTGAACTGGTTCACCGAAATTCAGAACGAAGATCCGGTTCTGCAACAGTCCGATCTCGCGACCATGGGCGATCCGGAAAAGAACAAAGCGCTTTACGAAGATCGCTCCCCTATCAATTTCATCAACCAGGTTAAAGCTCCGCTACTGCTCCTGGCGGGGGGACATGATCCACGTTGTCCCAAGAGTGAAACTCAGCAGGTTGTAGATGCGATCAAAAAGCGCGGTGGCGTGATTGAATCCAAGGTTTACGAGAACGAAGGGCACGGGTTCGCCAAGGTAGAGAATCAGATCGACGCCTATAAGCGCGTAGCTGATTTTTTGCAGGCGCACGTGCCACCGGCGGAATGTGGCTGTTCCCTCAATGAGTAAGAACTCGCTCGTGTATGGGACTGCCGAGAGCGGCGGTAAACTGGCATGCGCTGGCGCTTTCGTTCCGAAAACCCTCGGTTTATCGCCAGTGTGCCTTATTGCTAAGTGGCGCGCTACTGCCAAGAGCGGCGCGTTAGTGGAAGAGCGGCGCTTTAGCGCCGCGTTGGACGCATCCAATACGCGGGGCTTTAGACCCGGTGCTACTTTTCGAATTTGGAGATCTGTGAGAAGAAATCCCCCTGGTTCCAGGATGGACGCTGATTCTGCTGTGCAAGCACGTAACCAAGGGCAAAGTCCACACGCGTTAGCTTGGTTGCGGCCTCAAAGTTGAGAGGCTGCTGCATGTCATCTTTGGGCGTGTGGTATCGCGTTCTCTCCCACTCCAATGAGGTATCTCGTCCGTTGATCTTCGGGTCCACTGCCTTGAACCCCTCGATGATGTCCACCGCAGGTACTCCCTGCCGCACAAAAGAATACTGATCACTGCGGATGAAGAAGACTTCTTCAGGTAAGGGATCGGGACTGACCTCCACGGCAAAGCGGTGCGCGATTTGATCGACCGCCGCAGCTATACTCGAGTGCTCTGCTCCAAGCGGCACGATGTCGCGAAAGTCATAAAGGAGGCTGACGCCATCAATATTGATATTAGCGGCGATCTGCGGGATGGGTATCGTGGGATTGTGCGCGTAGTAATCCGATCCCAGAAGTCCCTCTTCCTCTCCGGTCACGATCAGGAACAGAATCGAACGGCGAGGAGCTTTGGGCAATTCACTGAAGACATGTGCCAGCGTCAATACCGCGGCCGTTCCTGAGGCATTGTCGAGAGCACCGTTGTATATGTTGTCGCCATCGATTGCCTCTCCAATACCAAGGTGGTCCGCGTGCGCGCTATACACAATGAACTCATTTTTCAATTGCGGATCGGAACCGGGTAGGACGGCCGCTATATTGGGGCTTTCGGCCGGTGTGTGTTGGCTCACCACATGAATAGTCATGGTGCGTGCCAGAGCAAACGATTGGGGCTTACCTTGGGCTGAAATGTCGAGTGCTTCGGCAAATGTCTTTGGAGCTCCATCGAACAGGTACGCGGCTCCCGTCTTGCTTAGTGTGGCCGAAGCGCGAATCTGCGGCTGCGCATCGTTCGGCGTGCCATTTTTATCCAGCCATCGGAGTGACTGCTCCCGATAAAATCGCACTACGCGTGAGAAGGGGATTCGTTCCTCGACCTGCCCCGCCCAGATCAGAACGTAACCGACCGCCCCGTGGGCGACCGCGTTAGCGATCTTTATGCGTCCAGCCGAATAATGGGCCCGGGGCGCCGACGGGAATTTCGCGGGCGCTCCATACAACATGGCGACGATCTTTCCCTTCACATCGGCGCCGCTGTAATCGTCGTATCCGAACTGTGGTGCTGTCACGCCGAAGCCGACAAATACCACCGGGCCGGTCACCGTCGTATCCGTACGCAGAGGGTCGCCTCGCAAAACGAAGTCTGTTTCGTAAATCAGTTTTTGCTCCTGGCTAGTGTTCTTCACCGAAACCGAACTCCCCTGCGGCAGCAGGCTGATTCTTCGAAACGGAACCTTCTGGTAATAACTGCCGTCGAAACCTGCCGGCTTAAGACCCATCGCTTCGAATTGCGTGCGAACATAGTTTGCTGCCAGTTGATAGCCGCGGGTTCCCGTGCCGCGTCCTTCGAGCAGATCGTCAGCTAGGAAATTCATGTGAGCCCGAATGGTCTCGGGACGGATCCGCGCGAGGACAGAGTCAGACGGGAGATTCGAGTCTGGGTTGTTCTGCGCTAGTACAGGAACAACCAAGAGAAGCATGACTACCAAGCTCCATCGCTTAAGCATGGAAATGGGCTCCGGCTGCAGGTTTTGTTTTAGACGAACGGCAGCGGCGGGCAATTGTAATACGACCGGCAGTCATGCCGAGGAGCGACGCGGAATCTGCTCTAAACCTTGTCAGAAACTGTTCACCCTGGACGAGACATAACAATCGCCTGCACCAATCCAGGAATCGTAAACTCTTTCGCTTCGATATGAACCGGCAGACCCAGTTGGCGCAGAGTCGTGGAGGTGACGGGTCCAATCGAGGCAACCGTCACATTTTCCAGAGAGGGTCGTCGGTTTCCGAGCAGTGCCACAAAATTCTTTGCGGTGGAAGAACTTGT
>JBLNFC010000265.1:0-3322 GCA_050263355.1 Acidobacteriota bacterium | reverse complement strand
ATCCGGTGACAAGATTCTGTTCAGCGAGATTGTTGACGGAGAAATTGGGCTGGCGACCCTCGACGTACGCAGCGGCAAAGTGACGCAGGTATGGTCCGGGCCGGAAGAAATCTCTCTGGGAGGATGGGGTGAATACGGGGCATCCTTTGCCAGTGACGGGCGAACGTCAGCGGTAGTGCGCCAATCCTTCCTGCATGCGCCGGAGATATGGGCAGGCCCGATTGGTTCGTGGACACAGATCACGCACGTCAACGATGCGGTAAAGCCCTCGTGGGGTGAAGCAAAAAGCATTCATTGGACCAGCGACAGTCAACGCGTGCAGGGGTGGTTGCTGTATCCAAAAAATTATGATGCCAAGCAACGATATCCGATGGTGGTGGTTGTGCATGGAGGTCCGGCCGCGGCTGAGGTGCCGAGCTATCCCGGCCCCTTTTACAACACCTCGCTGCTTTCGTCGCAAGGCTATTTCGTTCTTTATCCAAACCCGAGGGGAAGTTTCGGCCAAGGGGAAGCGTTCACGCGTGGGAACGTCAAGGATTTTGGCTATGGGGATTTTCGCGACATTCTGGCGGGCGTGGACGAGGTAGTGAAGGAGTTTCCGGTTGACAACGATCGGGCAGGTATCACCGGCTGGAGTTACGGTGGGTTCATGACAATGTGGGCGGTGACGCAGACTAACCGATTTCGAGCCGCGGTATCGGGCGCAGGCCTGTCGAATTTCCAAAGCTACTATGGCGAGAATGACATTGATCAGTGGATGATTCCCTACTTTGGGGCGTCGGTTTACGAGGATCCGGCGGTTTATGCGAAGAGCTCGCCCATGAACTTCATCACCAAAGCGAAAACCCCCACGCTGGTTCTGGTTGGGGAACGGGACGGGGAATGTCCGGCGCCGCAGTCACGGGAATTCTGGCACGGTCTAAAAGCGATGGGAGTGGAGACACAGCTGGTCATCTACGCTAACGAAGGCCACTACATCGGTCAGCCTGAGCACGAGCGCGATATCGTTCACCGGATGGTGGGGTGGTTCGACCAGCACATGAAAGCGAAATGAGTGAAGGTCCGGGAACAAGGATGGAGATTACGGCCGCGGACATGCGGAATCTACTTCAGTGCAGCAAATTCTCGCCTGGCTTCCTGAGCGGGGATGAAATCAGGATCGGCGTTCTTCCAGATTTCGAGTAGTTGCTGGTAGCTGCGGGAAGCGGCGGCCTTGTCGAATCGAGCCTGAGCGCGAGCGGTGCCGAGAAGGCAGAGCGCGTAATCAGGACTTTGAATCGAGCCTCCGGAGCCTTCCTGTAATCCTATCCCGCGATAGCGTATTCCCGGCTGAAAGTCGGAGACCGCCTGCTGCGGCTTGTTCATCTCCAACGAAGCGCGGCCCAACAGTTGCGGAGCCTTCGAGACCAGCGCGAACGGAGTTATCTGGGACAATAATTCCGAAACCTGTTCCGGATGATGCTGCACGAGAGCGACGGCCGCTTTTAGTTCCGGAAGGTATACCTGGTTGATCAGAGTATTCGTCGGCGATTCGGCGGCGAGTCGTTGCGCTTCTTTGACCGCCCCAGTGTCGCCGCAGAGAACCAGGGCGAGGGTCGCATCGGGAACGGCTGCCATGGTGTGGTCGAGCGCCAGTGCTTTGCGAGAAGCGTCTCGAGCACCAGCGCAATTGGAAATCAAAGCGTTGTGAAGAGCTTTCACGGCGTAGATTCCACCGGCAGAGTCCGGCAGGTGTAACTGTTCGGCTCGGCTGCCCGCCTGGTCCCATTGCTGGTCGGCTAAGTGGGCCTTTCCCTGAAAGAAGTAGGTTATAGCGGCAGATGACTGGACGCCAAATCCATCAGGGCGTCCGGCGGCCCATTGGATGTGCTTCTCCCAATCCGGTCGTCCTGACAGGAAGTCGTCTAACATTGCATTTTGGTGGGAGGCTGAATCGTCGCCCCCACCTTGCTGCAGCGCCTCTTTGAGGTAGTGCTCGCCCTCATCAATCCGATCCAATTGAAGCAGGGTTCCCGCAGCGTTGTTCGCCGCAACGTTGTCCCACTTAGCGATCTCCCATGTCTTCTTGAAATTGCTCGCAGCCTGCTCGTAGTCGCCCATATTCGCGTACACGATGGCCAGGTTGTTCCAGGCGGCGGCATCGCGCGGGTAGGTGGTTGAGAAGAGTTTGTAAGATTCCAGAGACTTTGGCAGATCGAACTGGAAGTTGGCATATTGCGACTCGATGTACATGCGTTCGCGTTCGGTGACTCGCTCGCGCAGGTCGTAGGCCTTTTTCATGTACTCGATAGCTTTGGCCACGGCGCCGCCATTGGAGTAAGCGACTCCGAGCCGCGCATAGGCCATGGCGAAGTTCGGGTCCAGTTGAATCGCCTGTTGATACAGAGTAGCCGCCTGCGGGATATCGCGGCCCATCCTGTGCTCATCTTCTCCAAGTGAAAAAGCATGAAAGGCCTGAAGCGACGCTGTGGTCACGTTGGTGTAGGGAGTGGTCAATTTCTGGATGGAAGCCAGAGACTCTCCCAAGTGCGCGCGCATAGAGGTCGCGGCCGTGGATACAGCGGGCAATACGCCCGTCTTATCGGCTGCCGTAACTTGCTCGCGTCCAAAGACCTCGCCAGTCGCACAGTTCACCGCATTGATCGTAATCACGTAGGAACTACCGAGAGGAGCGATGGTTCCCGCCAAATAGGCTTTCACGCCAAGCCGCTGCCCTACCTGCTGCGCGAGTTCCGGCGTGATTCGCTGATCCTTAGATTGTCCGAGGTATTGCAGATTGTTGTGCAGCTCCACATCGCTGACCAGCTGGATCATGGGCGATTGCTCGAGCTGAATGGCCAGCGCCTCTTTTAAGGTGGAATCGAAAACGGGATCGCCGGTTTGATTCGTAAAATCCGCCAGGATAAGTTGGTCCTTATCGGTCAACTGTGGAGCTCGTGGATGGCGGAAGTAGAGGATCGCCGCAATGGCAGCGGCAACTACAATGAGGCCCCCCAGTATGAGATACCACCTTTTCGCGGATCCGACGGGAGCGCTGGAAGTGGACGAAACAGGTGCGGCCGCAAGAGCCGGGCCCGATGAGACAGCCGCGGCAGAACCGGATCCGGAAGCATGCACCGACGCAGGGATTGGCGCGATCTGCTGGGCTGAGGGCGACGGTGCTGCCGCCGAACCGACGAATTCGCCACTGCCAAAAGTAGTTCGCGCAGGAGATTTGCGCGACGCGCCGGATTCGAGGTCACGCTTTAGCCTCAGCAACTCCGATTTGATGTCGGATGCGTGCTGATAGCGTAGCTCTCGATCCTTCTCCAAAGCGCGGTTG
>JBLNFC010000264.1:0-2605 GCA_050263355.1 Acidobacteriota bacterium | reverse complement strand
TCCGAGTTATGCCGTCTGCACTTTTTCGCGCGCAACCCCTTCGCGGAAGTAAGGAAGACTCAGATTCAATCCTTTTTCCAGGTCAATCACCGGCTCCCACCCGAGCAAGGTCTTGGCCTTGGTAATGTCAGGCTTACGCTGCTTGGGGTCGTCCTCGGGTAACGGCTCAAAGGTAACTTTGCTCTGCGAGCTCGTGACTTTGAGCACGATGTTGGCGCACTCGATCATCGTGAATTCGCTCGGGTTTCCGATATTGACTGGGAGATGCTCGTCAGAACGGGACAGGCGAAGGATCCCTTCGACCTCGTCTGACACATAGCAGAAACTGCGTGTCTGCGTGCCGTCGCCATACACCGAGAGATCGTCTCCACGAAGCGCCTGCCGCATGAAGTTGGAGATTACCCGTCCGTCATTTAACTGCAAACGTGGGCCGTAGGTATTGAAGATACGAACGATATGCGTATCCACGTTGTGGTAGCGGTGATACGCCATGGTGGCGGCTTCCGCAAATCGCTTCGCCTCGTCGTAAACCGATCGAGGTCCGATTGGATTCACGTGGCCCCAATAGCTCTCTTTTTGAGGATGCTCGAGCGGATCTCCGTAGCACTCGGAAGTTGAGGCCAGCAGGAACTTGGCACTGTGCTTCTTAGCGCATTCCAAAGCATTAAAGGTGCCGGCCGATCCGACGGAAAGAGTCTCGATGGCATGCTGCATGTAATCGATCGGGCTAGCGGGCGAGGCAAAATGAAAGACGTAATCCACATGCCCGAAGTCGAAAGGCTTGCAAACGTCGTACTCTTCGAGCGCGAACTTCGGCTCGTTCGCGAGATGTCGGACGTTGTCAGTGCTGCCGGTCAAAAGATTATCGACTGCGAGAACTTCATTGCCGCCGGCAAGAAGCGCGTCGCAAAGATGGGATCCAAGAAAACCGGCACCGCCCGTAACCAGAGCTCGCATGCAGACCTCGCCTATGAAGATGTCGAAACGCACGTCCCTGATGCCTGCGCGAAACAAACTCGGCTCGTTCAGTCAGTACGCGGGACACACTTCGGAAAGCGTAGCATATCGCTGGTTTGGCCAGTCGTAGACTTCGGATCCCTCGAAACTAAGAGCGGCAGCGTCTTTGATGGAAAGAACAGGCGCTTCCTTCAAAGGCCAATTGATTCCAAGGTTCGGATCGTTCCATTGGATAGTCCGCTCGAAGTGAGGAGCGTAATAGTGCGTGGCCTTGTATTGAATGGTGGCGAAATCCGATAACGTCAGAAAGCCATGAGCAAAACCTGGCGGAATCCACAGCATCTCGGATGTCCGCGACGACAATTGCAAACCATCCCAACTCCCGAAGGTACCTGAATTCCTGCGAAGGTCGACCGCTACGTCAAAGATTTCTCCAGAGAGAACCCGTACCAACTTCCCTTGTGGCTGCCTGATTTGATAATGCAGGCCACGGAGCACGTTTCGGCGGGAGTGCGAGATGTTGTCCTGAACGAATCGGGAGTTCGGCACGAACCGGTCGAATTCGGCTTGGTTATAACTCTCGAAGAAGAAGCCACGCTCGTCCTCATGAATCTCGGCTCGCAGCAGCAATACACCCGACGCGAACTCGTGGACGATTTTCATTCCCGATGATGGTAATTGGAGCCGTCCGCGGTTTGGATGGATTTCGGTTTTGTTGATGCGGTGATTCCCGGTTTGGGAATTCAAAGATCAAGTCAAATACGTTGCGTGATCGTCAATCCCCATTTGTGGGCTAATCGCCTTGATTCGAGCGACTTTCGTCACCTTCCGAGCCTGACTTCCTATGCTAGACTCACGTGAGTTCATCTTCCTTATTTCTGGAGCTCCGTGTTGAGCATGCGAAGAGTTCCGACAGCTACCTGGCTTGCCGCCTGCGTGCTGTTGTTGCTGCCGATCATTGCGCCCGCACAAGAGACGCCGCAGGTTCCGGCACTCCCCACACAGCCACCCGTCAGTTCCAGCATGCCGGTTAACACCCCGAGCAGTATCCCTGGGCCGATCATGAGTCCTCTGTCACCGGGAGACCTTATCGATTATTCCGTCTACGGCGTCCCGGAGATGACTCAGCGCACACGTCTCAACAGCAGCGGGGTTGTCTACCTTCCGCTTTTGGATGAAGTGCATTTGTCGGGAATGACGACCGAACAGGCACAGAAAAAGCTGGAAGAACTCTTAGTTTCTGGTGGGTTCTTGCGCAATCCGCACGTGAGCCTGGCAATTGTTGAATATGCCAATGGTATTTCCCTGCTAGGCGAAGTCGTGAAGCCTGGCGTCTATCCGGTCTCCGGTGCTCGGCGGCTTTACGACCTGCTGGCTGCAGCGGGTGGGCTGACGCCAAGTGCGGGTTCTCAAGTCAATATCACGCACAAGGACAGCGCGGACCAACCGCAGACTGTAACGGTCTCCAAGGATCCGGCGAAGTCGATGGACGGAAATGTCCTGGTCATGCCCGGAGACACCGTTGTTGTCGGCAAGGCGCCGGTCGTGTACGTTGTCGGCGAAGTGGTCACTCCCAGCGGATTTCTTCTCGACGGCACCGAGAGCCTGACGGTGTTGAAAGCGATCGCGATGGCCCATGGAACAGTTC
>JBLNFC010000263.1:0-4422 GCA_050263355.1 Acidobacteriota bacterium | reverse complement strand
AAATGGGATGGTGTCGTTTGCAGCCGGCGCGCTTGCGGTTTCGGAGCGGGCTGGAGCGTTCGGACTAAGGAGCGAGATCCACATCAACAACCATGAAAAGAATGTCTTTCCCACGGCCTGCCTCCCCACATCTGCGGGGAGCCTGCTCTCTGGTCTGTCGCAGCACCATGGATTGGGTCTGAAAAAAATCTGGCATGAGAGTGATCATGGAACGTCTTATCTGATAGCGACCTGCGGGCAATCCTGACTTACGGGTCAGGGTCGTCACAGTGCTAAACTACGCAGCCATTAGTGGGGATCGCTGATGTATGCCGGTCACGGATGAGTCATATCCGATTTATCGCTTCGGTAACTTTGAGGTCGATACCCGTTCCGGCGAACTGCGTCGAAACGGTGCACGGGTCAAGCTCCAAGAGCAGCCTCTTCAGGTCCTTATCAAGCTGGTGGAACATGCGGGCGAGGTGGTCGGACGGGAACAACTCCGCTCCACTCTGTGGGCCGCCGATACGTTTGTTGATTTCGACACCGGCCTGAATACCGCGATCAAAAGACTCCGAGAAACGCTGGGTGACTCCGCGGACCGGCCCACGTTTATCGAAACCGTTCCCAAGCGCGGCTACCGCTTCATAGCCCCGGTCGTTTCTTCCCCGGACCAGCACAGTGACAGTCGAGGAAAGAAACCCTCCTCACGTACAAGGCATGGTTCCACCCTCATCGTCGGTTCGGCGGTGGCAGCTTTGCTGGTTGCCGCTGCGCTAGGAGCACTGTTTGCTTCCCTCAGGGCGCCAGAGCCTCGACCAACCGTGGCCGCAGCGAAGCAGATCACCTCAGACGGCCGGCTTAAGGGCAATCTGGTGACGGACGGAACCAGCATTTTCTTCAATGAGCTCCTCTCTGACTACTTCGTTATTGCCCAAGTTCCGGCAACGGGAGGCGAAACGGCCGTTATCAACGCCACGGCACCGGGATGGCACATCCTGGCCGTTGCTCCCGAAAAATCGGAGTTGCTGGTCTCCAGTAGTAAGGAGGGAGAAAACGGGAGCAACCTGTGGGTGATGCCAGTTCCTGCCGGCTCGCCGCGGGAACTGATTCCAGGCGCTTACGACGGCACCTGGACTCCCGATGGAAAGATTGCGCTAGTCCGCGGGCGTGAGATCGATGTTGCCGAAGCCGATGGCAGCAATTCGAAAAAGATTCTGACCAGCGATGGCTTTCCCGGTTTTGTGCGCTTCTCACCGGACGGGAAGAAGATCCGCTTTCATGTCGCTAACGATGTCACGGGCATGGCTACACTGTGGGAGTCTGGAGTCGACGGCAAAGATGTGCATCCCTTATTTGCTGGCGATCCAGAGACTCAATTCTGTTGTGGCAGCTGGACCTCCGATGGACGTTACTACTTCTTTGAAGGTTTCCATGAAGGTCTGTCATCAATATGGGCACTCCGTGAATCCTCTTCTCGGTGGCTGAAGCACAACCAGCCCGTGCAGATTACGACAGGACCGTTGAACTTCTACAATCCCCTGCCAAGCAAAGATGGCAAGAAGCTGTTTGCGATAGGCGCTCAGCCCAAGGCAGAGCTTGTGCGATATGACGCCAGATCGAAGGAATTCGTACCGTTGCTCGGAGGAATCTCGGCCGGCGATGTCGAGTTCTCTCATGATCAGCAGTGGGTCACGTACGTCAGATATCCCGAAGGTACCCTATGGAAAGCGCATGCTGACGGAACCGAGGCTGTCCAGCTGACCTCCCCTCCTTTATCTGTAGCGCTGGCCCACTGGTCCCCGGACGATACTCACATTGCTTTCTCAGCTACCAAAGCTGGGCAGCACTGGACCGTCTATCAGGTTGCAGCCCAAGGGGGCGCTCTGACTCAACTGACTGCAGGCAAGAATAATGAACAGGACCCCACCTGGTCGCCCGAAGGTGAGCGGCTAGCCTTCGGTCAGTTTCAGCCGTTAGCCGATAGCGCGAGTGCGACCACTGAACATCCACTCACTGTTATTCAAATGCTGGATCTTCGGACCGGCCAAATCCAAAAGATTGCAGGTTCGGAGAACATTTGTTGTCCGCGGTGGTCGCCTGACGGGCGCTTTATCGTCGCAAGCGCGATTGAAGGTAACCGGCTGCTGCTCTATGAACTCGCCACTGGACGGTGGCGGGATCTCTCCAGGTTCTCTGGCCAGTACGGCTATTTCGCATGGTCGCGCGATAGTAAGTACGTTTACTATGACACCACCATGGTTAAGGAACCCGAATTTGCCCGGGTTCGAGTTGCTGATGCACGCGTGGAACACATAACAAGTCTGAAGGATGTCAGAAGATTCTGGGGGCCATGGGGGCCTTGGGCAGGAATAACCCCGGACGGGTCACCCTTAATAGTTCGCGACATCAGCAACCAGGAGATTTACGCTCTGGATTTGAACTTGCCTTAGGCATTGGCCAAAATCCCTCGTCCACGACACCTTTACACGGGTGCTTGACGTTTCGCTGCCTTTTCGCTACACTACGTTGTTTTTCTGGGATACAGGCGTCGCCCCTGAACTAGTCCCTGGTGAATCTCCGCACAATCGGCCCAAATCCAGAAAATTGAGCAACTTTCGAGCACTGCGGAGCATCATTACGGGTGACTGAAACTATCCCGTACCAAACCCATCTAAATAGTAAGGACCCAACCTTTGGCGAAAGTCCTGACCGGGGCTGGATGGGGCAAGTCCGGCCAACTCTTGCAAGTTAGGAGATTTCTTAGACATGCGCTCTGATCGCGTTTTTGATGCTTTACATACTCTGCGTAACCGTTATATGCTCTGCCAGCTTGCGTCAAAGGCTACGCGGAAGTTCCATAAGCCTAATACCCGCATCCAGGAAACAATGAACGAAGTGCTGGATCGGATTGCCGATTCGGAACGGACGGCAGTGCTTTCCGAGCCGGAAAACGTTTCTGAGGCACAACGGCGGGCTGCCTGAATTCAGCCCCGCCGCGTGCCCGCGCGGTGGATATCTTTCCCTAAGCGAACCCCCCTTTTGACAATCCTGTGTAGGTGACCATGACCATAGCTGAACTCAAAGAGAAGAACATTACCGAACTGACGAAGATCGCCCGGACTCTCGATCTTCCCGGTGCAAGCGGCCTGCGCAAACAGGACCTGATTTTCAAGATCCTGCAGGCGCAGAGCGAAAAAGAAGGCCATATTTTTGCCGAGGGCGTCCTGGAAATCCTGCCCGACGGATACGGCTTTCTGCGCTCACCCGACTATAACTACCTTCCCGGGCCGGATGACATTTACGTCTCTCCTTCGCAGATTCGTAAGTTCGATCTCAAAACCGGCGACACGATCAGCGGCCAGGTGCGCCCGCCGCACGAGGGCGAGAAGTATTTTGCCCTGGTCAAGATCGAGGCCGTCAACTTCGAATCGCCGGAAGAAGCCCGCAACAAAATTCTGTTCGACAATCTGACCCCGCTTTATCCGCAAGAGCGGCTGAAGCTGGAGACAGTCCGCGAGAACGTTGGATCCCGTGTAATGGATTTGCTCACGCCTCTCGGCAAGGGCCAGCGCGGATTGATTGTTTCGCCGCCTCGCGCCGGCAAGACCATGATCCTGCAGAGCATCGCCAATTCCATTACGACCAACCATCCGGAAGTGGTGCTGATTGTCCTCTTGATCGACGAGCGGCCGGAAGAAGTCACGGACATGCAGCGCTCGGTTAAGGGAGAGGTGATCTCGTCGACCTTTGACGAACCCGCAGCCCGCCACGTGCAGGTTGCGGAGATGGTGATCGAAAAGGCGAAGCGCCTGGTCGAGCACAAGCGCGATGTTGTTATCCTGCTCGATTCCATTACGCGTCTGGCGCGTGCGTATAACACGATTGTTCCGCCATCGGGCAAAGTGCTCTCTGGCGGCGTGGATTCTAACGCCTTGCAGCGTCCCAAGCGCTTTTTCGGAGCGGCCCGCAACATCGAAGAAGGCGGCTCACTGACCATCATTGCCACGGCCCTCATCGATACCGGATCCCGTATGGATGATGTGATCTTTGAAGAATTCAAGGGCACGGGCAATTGCGAAGTCATTCTCGATCGCAAGCTCTCCGACAAGCGCGTGTTCCCAGCCATCGATATTCAGCGCTCGGGCACTCGTAAAGAAGAGCTCATTATTCCGAAGGAAGACTTGCAGCGTATCTGGGTGCTGCGCAAAGTGCTGAACCCATTGTCGCCGGTCGAAGCCATGGAGTTGCTGATTGATAAGCTCACAAAAACGCGCTCCAACGGCGAATTCCTGGCCAACATGAGCTCGCTATAGACGCGCGCGAGCGCTCTTTGACGACAGGGCTGTGATCTCGGAGGCGGTGACAAAAGCGAGGGCTTCGGCTCTCGCTTTTGCTTTGCTGCCTGAAGCCGTGAAGTCCGCCACAGTGTGTGACGTTCCT
>JBLNFC010000262.1:0-3327 GCA_050263355.1 Acidobacteriota bacterium | reverse complement strand
AGAGGCAGTGCGTCAATGGTCCTCCACCGATAGCTTGTACGGCACCCGCCAACTTGCCGAGCTTTGGCAGAAGAATGGAACCTTGGGGAAGATTAAGTCCTATCTGCTCGTCGACATGATTGGTGACGCCGATCTGAGCATTGATCGCGATCAGAATTCGACGGCATGGCTATTGGATCTGGTCTCTCAAGCCGCAAGTCGGTATGGATACCAGTCGCATTTCTTCACGCGAACTACGGCCATTGAAGATGATCACTTGCCGTTTGTCCGAAAAGGAGTGCCGTCGGCCGACATCATCGATTTGGATTACGGTTACGGCAATGCCTTTCACCACACTCCGCAAGACACCATGGATAAGCTAAGCCCTAAAAGCTTTCAGATTGTCGGCGACACCGTGCTCGAAACCGTTCGCATGCTGGACGCGCTGCAAACGTTGCCCGTGAACCAAGCTTCGCCCGCCGTGAACCAGTAAGCTGCACGAACCACAAAAGCTACCAGCGAAATCCACGCTACTTTCCCCAGTACGGAGATAATTGCGGCACATGATCTCCGTTTTCACGCCTTCGTTTGCCGATGAGGATGATACGAACGCGCAAAACCTCACGGTGAAGGAGGTGGTCGCACGACTCTCGCCGGAGCGCTTTCGAGTAGTCATGTTCCACGAGCAAGCAGCTGACCCGCGAATCGCGGCACGGCCCAACACGACATTGTTGAAATGGAGTAAACACGGGAATACGGCGCGAATGCTGGCGCACTTTCTGCGAATAAGACCAGAGATTTATTTCTTCCCACGAGAAGGGCCGCTGGATACCGCCGTTTTCTGGGTCAAGCAAGGCTTTCGATTAAAAACAGCCGTGGTCGGCTACGCGGTGACGGGTGGATTGCAGAACGGCATTCCGAGAGCCAGTCTGGCTCGCAACTTCGACCAGGCCGATGTGGTGGCAGCAAATTCTGCCTTTCTTTCCCATGTGATGGAACAGCGTCTAGGTCACCAGATACCAACTGTGCACGATGGCGTGGATCGTAGATATTACTACTCAAAACCTGATTCGAGATCGACTGAGCAGGTCATTGTGCTGTATGCGGGTTCGTTCCGCCCGTACAAACGTGTGGATCGAGTGATACGCGCGGCGGCGCGATTTCCAAAGGTCGAGTTCCGAATTGCGGGGCGGGGAGAGGAAGAGCAGAGTTGCCGGCAAATAGCGCAGCAACACGGTTGCCGGAATGTCAAATTCCTCGGACACCTGTCGCAGAAGGGCTTGGGTGAAGAGATGAGGAGGGCCCACGTCTTCTTCTTTCCAAGCGAATTGGAGGGGCATCCGCAGGTGCTGGCGCAGGCTGCCGCGTGCGGATTGCCTTGTGTCGCAATGGATTCCTACCATCCGGAATTCGTGGTGCACGGCGAAACTGGGTTTCTGGCCAACTCCGGAACAGATTTGAAGCAGAAATTAGGCTTACTGATTGGCGATCGAAACCTGCGCGAAAGAATGTCCCTTGCCGCGGTAACTCACATAAAAGGATTCGACTGGGATGGAATCACGGTTCAGTGGGCAAATTTGTTCGAAATAGCAGTTAAGAATCGAATCGAGCATAGACTCTGAATGACGTCTTGCGAAAACCTCGCGCTAGTCAGTGAGGCGGCTATCTCTGCCGGCCCCGTGCTGCCTCGGGCACCTGGCGAGAAACAACTTCATGTCTTGACACTCGCTCCCTTCTATCCGCGGGAAGAAGACGAAGGTTCGGGCTGCTTCATCGCAGAACCTTTGCGCGAGCTCGAGAAGTGGGGTGTCAAGCACAGCGTCATTGTGGCTGCGCCCTTCTATCGCAGGAAGAGAGCGATTGCTGGCACCGTTGTCCCTGCCAGCTTATCGAGATACTTCGCAGTCCCCAAAGGCTTCGGTCTCGCTTCTTCGGGCGCCTTCCTGTACAGCAGCCTTGCGAGTTCCGTAAGGGATCTGCACGCGCGCCACCACATAGACCTGATCCACGCGCACGGTGCGTTGCCCTGTGGGCACGCCGCCTCACTGCTATTTCGAGAATTTGGAATCCCATACGTCGTTTCTGTTCATGGCCTGGATGCGTATTCCACAAATCAGGTTAAAGGCATGGCCGGGCGATGGTGTGAACGCGTATCTAGCATGACCTATAAATCGGCGCGCACCGTGATCTGCGTTAGTGAGCACGTGCGGGAGGAAGTGAACAAGGGCGGACCCTTCTCCACCGAAGTGGTGTACAACGGAGTCGATACCAATGTTTTTCATCCTGCGCAAGATGCACGCTCTTCGGGACGTTTAATCTTGAGCGTAGGCAACCTGATACCTAGCAAAGGACACGACGTCCTGCTGCGCGCGGTTGCCGCACTGCGGAGCGCATTCCCCGGACTGGTTTGTGAAATCGTAGGTAATGGCCGCGAACGCGACAGACTCACTCTGCTAACCCGCGATCTCGGTCTCGATGACCGGGTGAGCTTTCCGGGACGGCTGAGCCGGAGACAAGTTGCCGAACGGATGCAACATTGCAGCGTATTTGTACTGCCCAGTTCTTACGAAGCGCTCGGCTGCGTTTACCTGGAGGCTATGGCCTGCGGGACACCCGTGGTGGGATGCCGCGGGCAGGGAATCGAGGAGATTGTCCAGAGCGGCACGAATGGCTTTTTGGTTGAGCAATGCGATGTGCGGGGCCTGACTGAAGTTCTCTCGCGGCTCTTGCGACGTCCTGATCTTCGACAGCAGATTGCTGTCCAGGCGCATCGCACCGTACACCAGCACCTCACCATTCGCGAACAGGCAGAGAATCTGTCTCGGATCTACACGGAGTGCGCCCAATGAAGACGCGGTTGGTCATCATTACAGAGATCATCGCGCCGTATAGGATTCCCGTGTTCAATGCGCTGGCACGACGGGGTGATGTTGACCTTCACGTAATCTTCCTCTCGGAAACCGATCCCAGTCTGCGCGAATGGACGATCCCCAAGGCCGAGATCAATTTTTCTTACCAGGTTCTGCCATCTTTCCGGCGAAGACTGGGCAAATATAACCTGCTTGTGAATGGCGGGCTCACCAGCGCTCTCCGTTTGGCGGCGCCCGACATTGTGCTCTGCGGGGGATACAGCTACGTTGCCTCATGGCAGGCACTCGCCTGGGCGCATCGCAACAGCGTCCCGCTGATTCTCTGGGTTGAAAGCACGGCAAGAGATCAGCGTCGTGGCTATGCTGGCGTTGAGCGGCTAAAGAAGCGCTTCATCGGCTCGTCCGATGCATTCGTGGTTCCAGGTACCTCTTCGGCGAACTACCTCAAGACCTTTGGAGTCGCCGCCGAGAAGATCTT
>JBLNFC010000261.1:0-2925 GCA_050263355.1 Acidobacteriota bacterium | reverse complement strand
GGGATGAACAAGCGCTTCATATCAGCCTGTTGGAAGGCGGACACGTTGTCCTTGTAATACTTCTCGATGTCCGCGTCGGGAACCTTTTCGGACTCCTCCTTTAAGGACCGGCTCAATTCCTGAGAAAGTATTTGCAGCTTGGCAAACTGAAGGATTTCCTTGTACTTGGGATCGTTCTCCAGACCCCGTTTCCGCGCTTCATGAGCCATGACCAGCATCTTCGGATACAGATCAGCCAAACGCCGCTTCATCGCCGGATTCATATTGGGCTGGAGCGCGCTTGCCAACGCTTCAAATTGGGCACGTGTGATGACGGTCTTGCAAGCGGACTTCGGCTGGGCCGATCCGGCAGCGGCCTTTGCCGCTGGCGAATCGCAAATTCCTTGTACGGTGATGACCGCCGCATCCGGCGCTACCGTCGTGCCTTTGTCGCTGCTCGAGCTTCGTGCAGCGGAAGCCGCCGAGGGTGCTTTTGAGCTGGGTTTCGCGGCCGAAGGGGAAGTGGCTTGTCCTACAGCCATGGAGCAGAGCAGTAGGGCAGCCAGACTACGAATGCGCATGGGTTAAATCTCCTGGAACGATTCGGGGATACGTAGAATCCTAGCACAGAGCCTGTTTGTTGCTGAGAAAACGCTCGCTGCTTCCGCTTGGCTTGGAAACGGCGGAACAGCGATAATGCCCCATGTCCGTAAGCCCGGCAACCTTCGGTCCCGATCCTATGCGCGCCGAGAAGCGCGCCGTTGCCGGAAACTCCGTGCTTGCTGCCATTGCGATCACTACGCTAAAGATTATCGTTGGCATCAGCACCGGCAGTCTCGGAATTCTCTCGGAAGCCGCCCATTCCGGTCTTGATTTAGTGGCTGCGATCGTCACGTTCCTCTCGATTCGAGTGTCGGACAAGCCTGCCGATGCCGACCACCAGTATGGCCACGGCAAGGTGGAGAATTTTTCTGCCTTCATCGAAACTGGTTTGTTACTGCTGACTTGTATCTGGATCATCTACGAAGCCATCGAAAGACTTTTTTTGCGCAAGGTTGAGATTGTTCCCAGCATCGCGGCATTCCTGGTGATGATTTTCTCGATCGTGATCGATTACTGGCGCTCCCGCGCTCTGGGAAGAATCGCCGCCAAGTATGACAGCCAGGCACTGGAAGCCGACGCTCTGCACTTCTCCACCGATATCTGGTCGAGCAGTGTCGTCATCCTGGGCTTGATCCTGGTGCAGTTAGGCCATAGCTATGGCATAGGCTGGTTACGCAACGCCGATCCAATCGCTGCCCTGGTCGTTGCCGGGGTGGTCATTTACGTAAGTTGGCGGTTGGCCCGCAAAACGGTCGACGCTCTTCTGGACGCCGCGCCGCCGGGCGTGCGCAACCAGATCATAGATGCCGTTTCGAAAGTTGCTGGGGTCCTGGAAGTTGATCGCGTGCGCATTCGACGGGCCGGCAATCGTTATTTTGCTGACCTCTCAATAGGATTGGCGCGAAACGTCACGTTTCAACGATCGGAGCAGATGGCGGGCGCCGTCACGGAGAGTGTCCACGACATTCTGCCCGATGCTGATGTGGTTGTGCACTCCGTTCCACGTGAGCAGTATGGTGAGAACATTTTTGACCGCATCCGGGGAGTAGCTGCGCGCCACAACCTCAATGTTCATGACGTTAGCGTTCAGGATTTGAAGGGCCGCTTACATGTCGAGCAGCATCTGGAACTGGATGAACGTCTCACCCTGCTGGAAGCCCACGACCGCGTCAGCTTTCTGGAATCGGAAATCCGACAGGATGTGCCCGAGATTTCCTCGATCCTGACCCATATCGAAAGCGAACCAGCCACAATTGAAAGCGGCGACGAGGTGGTCCGAGACCCAGGACTGGAGCGGCGCTTGAAGGCCGTCGCCGCAGAGTTCCCGGAGATCGTCGACATGCACGACGTTACTTTCAAGCGTGTACGCGACCGCCTCTACGTCTCCTGCCATTGCACGTTTTCGGACAATTTACCCCTGTCCCGCGTTCATGACATCCAGACGGAACTGGAAATCCGTTTCAAGCAGGATGCTCCGGAACTGTTCCGTGTATTGATACATCCCGAGCCACAGACGGATAACCGACGGTGACGATGATCACTGCTAACCTACGCGCCTCGGTAGAAAATTGTTGATTGCTGATTTTTGATTGTTGATTGCGAGGCGAGAGCAAAGAATGGAACACAAAGCCGAGCTGTTCAAGCAGCGCACGAAAGCATTCGCGCTCAGGATCATTCGACTCGTGCGCAGTGTTCCCGACACGCAGGAGGGTCGCGTCATTGGCCACCAACTTCTAAGGTCGGGCACTTCCATAGCTGCTAACTACCGGGCCGCATGCCGCGCCCGGTCACGCGCAGAGTTTCTTTCCAAAATCAGCACCGTCGTGGAGGAAGCAGACGAGACAGTCTTCTGGCTCGGACTGTTGGCTGATGCCGGCATAGTTGCCAGCTCGCGCCTTCGTGACCTGAAGTCAGAAGCAGAGGAACTGGTTGCAATCTTCAACGCTTCACGCGTTACAGCACGAAGAAATGCTCAATCAGCAATCAAAAATCAAAAATCAACAATCCACAATCGCTAGATCAAAGGAACTTATCGTGCTCGAAGCTACTTGCACCTGGATCGACGCCGACCGATTTGCTGGAATTTCCAGCAGCCACCATGCTGTGGTGGTGGACGCCGGAAAGGACAAAAGCGCCAACAGCCCCATGGAATTGGTCCTGATTGGGCTATGTGGATGCACCGCGTCCGACGTGGTCAGCATCTTAAGGAAGAAGAGAGAACCCGTGATCAGGTTGGAAGTACATGCCCGAGCGGAACGCGCGCCTGATCCGCCTACTGTCTATACTGAGATTCATTTGACCTACCGCGTGGGCGGGAAGGTTTCGTATAAGGCCATGGAGGAC
>JBLNFC010000260.1:0-2686 GCA_050263355.1 Acidobacteriota bacterium | reverse complement strand
AACTGCTGATGGCCGGAGGCGCCCCTTGCGGCACATTTCCCGCTGTGTAAATGGGATTCATCTGCACCACTTCGAAGGCCGAGGCCTGGATCTGCGAGAGATTATGCAGGTCGTTGTTGTCCCATCGGTTGTCGGGCGTTCCGCTCAGGTACATGGCGCTGCCATTGTCGGCCATGATCATGCCGTACTTCTTCAACGCGTTGAGAATTACTTGCAGGTTCGCCGAATACGGTGTGACGTCGAAGTTCGCCTTCAACCTCAACCGCATCCCCATAGGGACGGGTGAGCTCGAGCTGTTGCCGGCCCAATGTGATGCCGGCGGCACCATCGCAGCCTGGCTCTGCGGCAAGGTGAATCGAATCGCATGCTGGATTTTTCCCGCTGCAACTTCATCGTAACGAATTAATCCCGGAAAAATCGGTAGCCCTGCCGCGTCGGCCGACGTCCATGTCCATGGCCGCTGCTCATCGCTCTGCAAATCCCACACCGCAGCCGACCCAGCGTTCCAACTGCCATCGCTGTTCGATGAAGCGCCGAAGAGTTCATAAAGGAAGCAGTTGCCGTTATCGATTACCAGGACGTGGCGATCACCGTTTCCCGGATTCGGATCCCCTTCGATCGGAGCATTAGCCGGTACCGGCATCGGTCCCGGATCGCTCTCCGTTCCATACGCGGTGAAGTTGATGTTCACCAGACTCTGCGAACCATTCACCACAACGTACGGAATGCCCATGTTCGAGCCTTGATACTGACCCGCTCCGAAATCTGGATGCAATCCAACGCCAGATCCGATGACATTGATAATCGCGCTGGAGTTCGAATCCACCGGCGCGCTGGAGATGTCCTGGTTCCATGCATTGTCGGCAGGGAAGGGAACGAAGCCGTTTAGACTCGCTCCAACGCCAGTCGATATGACGCTGCAAGCGCCATTCTGGCCACCCGTACCGCCCGTGCCCCCGGAGCCCCCACTCCCGCCAGAGCCATTTCCGCCCGAACCACCGGACTGACCTTGCGTGGCTGGTGCCGCGCCACAACCCGGCAATACGAGACAACAAAGAATAAGAAGAATGACGAGAGCGATAGTTCGTCGTTTCAAGCGCGATAAGTCTCCTCCATTATTCTCGCCCTTCGTGTGCCACTGAGCCGGGGAAATGAGGGCATCTCGCGCGCGAACTAGGACATGTACAACCGATTGAGCTCACTCTTTCGCAAGCGTTGTTGATTCGCCGGAGCAGCTCAGAGCCCAGCATCAGGTAACATGGAACGGCAGCCTGCGCTGCACTCATGGAAACCGCCCAGCAACTATTGCCCAATCTCAGCTGGTTCGATCTGTCAGACCCTGATTCGCCCGACTTGGATGAACTCGGGCGGCGCTTCCACCTCCACGAGCTCCAGATCGAGGACTGCCGCCATCGTCCGCAGCGGGCCAAGGTCGACGAGTACGGGAGTTACCTGTTCGCAGTTCTCAAGCGCCTCGTCGGCAAAGATCAAGGACCTCAGTTTGACGATTTCGACATTTTCCTCGGTCCAGACTTTCTCATCACTGTCCACCAGGGCGATTGCGCGTTTCTGGAAAAACTCTGCCAATCTGTTCAGCAAAACCGCGTTACCCGGCTGGATCGCATCCTTTACGAAATCACAGATCTGATCGTCGATGAGTATCTCGCCTTCCTGGATGATTCCGCCGACGACATTTCCAAGGTGGAATCGCTGGTGCTAGAAAGGCCCGAGCCGGCAGTGCTCCGCGAGATTTTTCGGCTCAAGCGCCGCCTCATCGATTTTCGGCGCAGTGCATCAGGCATGCGCGACGTGCTGAATGCAATCATTCGTCGCGAGGGCGGCCTCACCGGTGACGATCTCGACCCTTATTTTCGTGACGTCTACGACCACTTAGTCCGCGCAGTGGATCTCGTCGAAGCCCAGCGCGACCTGCTCACGGGCTCGCTCGATATCTATCTCTCTGCCGTGGCCAATCGCACGAATGAGGTGATGAAAGTTCTGACGATCTACGGCACCCTGGCGCTGCCGCTGGTGGTCATTACAGGTTTCTTCGGTATGAACCTGCATCTACCCTGGAGCAACAATCCCCACGGTTTGTGGTATGCCATCGCACTCATGCTTGCTTCCATTGTGGCTGTGCTTTGGTATTTCAAGCGGAAGCGGTGGCTCTGACGTTTGGACGTGTACAGAGTCTTGATGTCAGGAGATCGGGCTCAACTCGCCTTTATTGCTCTTTTTTCTTGCTCGGCTTGCAAATTGGGCAGCGTTGCAGACGATGAATCAGCCGTTTCCATCGCGGCCACCGCTGTTTCTCGGACTCATGCTGAAGCTGAACCCACCTTGGTCCGAATAACTTCTCTCGAAGCTCTGGGTCACTGACACCCATACCTGCAACCTTTCGCGTCGCGATCTTGCAGCAGTGACCCCAATGCGGCTCTGCGCTCCGACCAGGATCATGGTACACCTCGCTTGCCAATCGTGACCAAGCCGCACGTCACACTCACTTACTTCTGATCGCAAAGCGTGCCGCCAGCGAGCGCTTCCGGCGAGACCTGGCGCAGATCATAGAGCCACGCACTCACACCAATGTCGGCAGGAAAATAAAATCGCATGCCCGACTCTAAATGAAAAGTCCCCTGTGGTTGGTGATCCTGCTAATTCGCATGTTAAAAATTTCAACAGTGAG
>JBLNFC010000259.1:0-5652 GCA_050263355.1 Acidobacteriota bacterium | reverse complement strand
GGGAACGTGTCGTTGGTGGCCGGGTTTGATCTTGCTCCCAATGCGAATGGCACGAATGTGGCTTGGCAGGGAGAAGCGCAGATATTCGGGCGATTGACATCCGTGGCCGGCGGTCTGCTCGAACCGCTGGGAAAAAAGAATGTGCAGAAGCTGATCGACGGCTTGCAGGCCGCATTGAAATAGCGAAGGTGAGCGATTGAGTTCAGATAACGCCAATCAGAATTGGGTAGGGAAGTCGCTGCCGCGCAAGGAGGAAAACCGGCTTCTGCGCGGGCGCGGCAGGTTCGCTGATGACATAAAAATGCGCGAAATGCTTTACCTGCGCTTCGTGCGCTCGCCATATGCGCATGCCCGGCTGTTGAGTGTGGATGTTTCAGCCGCCGAGGCTTTACCCGGCGTCATCTGCACTCTGACGGGAAAGGAGATCGAACCACTCACCCAACCCTTTATCGAAATCGGTCCTGACCCGGCGGCTAAGATTCGAGATTTCCCTCTCGCCGTAGACAAGGCTCACTATCAGGGAGAACCAGTGGCGGCCGTAGTCGCGGAATCGCCAGCGATTGCGGACGATGCTGCGGAGCTCGTGCAGGTCGAGTACGAAGCCTTGGAGCCGGTGATCGATGCTGAGCAGGCCCTGAACGATGAAAGCATCCTGCACCAAAGCGCCGGTACCAACAAAGTCTGGAACGGAGTTTTCGAATACGGAGATGTCGAGCAGGCATTTCGCGACGCCGCTTACGTCGTCGATATTAAGCATCTGCACTTCCATCGCTTTTCCTCGACTCCACTCGAGAACAACGTGGTTATCGGGCAGTGGGACCCCAAAGACGATCGCATCTATTTTTCTTGCAACAATTCCTTTCCGTCCTTTGCAATTCAGTTCCTCTCCGCGCACTTGAACGTACACATTGATCGCATTCGCGTGCAGACGGCAGATATCGGCGGCAGTTTTGGCATCAAGATCACGTCCTATCCGCAAATGGCGGTCTGCGCCTTAGCTTCTAAGAAGGCAGGTGGACGTCCGATCAAGTGGGTGGAGACCCGCTCCGAGCACATGATCTCGAGCGCCCATGGGAACGAGCGCACCTTCCGCGATACCCGAGTTGCGCTGGATAAAGACGGCGTCATTATCGGAATCTCATCAAGACATATCGACGATTGCGGTGCGTACCCGCGATACGAGCCCCTGGGCTGCGTGATCTGGTCGCAGGTATATCCGGGCGTCTACCGTTTTAAAAACGCGCGCATCGACTTCACCCAGGCGGTGACCAACAAGTGTCCTGTTGGACCGAACCGCGGGTATTCGCGTATGCAGCACTTGTGGTTTCTGGAGCGCGTGGTCGATATCTGCGCCCACGAACTCGGCATTCCAGCCGACGAGATGCGATTGCGCAACTATATTCGACGTGAAGAATTTCCCTATATCACTCCCAATGGTTGTGTCTACGACTCAGGCGATTATCCAAAGATGCTCGCGCTGGCCAAGGATCTGATTGGCTGGGATGAATGGAAGAAGAAGCAAGATGACGGTCGAAACCAGGGCAGGTGGATTGGTATCGGGATCGGTACTACTCTTGACTCCGGCACCAACAACTTTGGGCAGTCGCAAATTATCAATCCACATGCGCCTTTTTCGGGCAACTCACAGGGAGCAAACTGTAAGCTCGACATTTACGGCGAGGTAGTGGTAGCGGTGGGCTCATGTCCACAGGGACAAGGTCACGAGACCACTGCTGCGCAGGTAGTGGCCGATGTTCTGAATATTTCTCCAGATTTGATCACCGTGCGCACTGGTTTCGATACCGAGCGCAACGTTCACACCGGTTTTTCGGGAACGTACGCGAGTCAATTTGCCGTTTCAGGGTTGTCAGCCGTTCACGGTGCCGCTCAGAAATTGAAAGCCGAGATGAGGCGACTGGCTGCCTTTGTTCTGGAAACAAACGAAGATGACATCGAATTTGGAACTGGCGCGCAAGGACCGGAGCTTCGCGCCAAGACCTCGGGAAAATCCATCAACTACTGGGGCCTGGCGAATATCGTAAACGTCAATAGCGCCGTGCTTGCGCCCGAGATGCATGATGTCACCCTGAATTGCCGATACGTGTGGCGTGCGCCTTTCAAGGTTCCCGATAAGCAGAAGAAATACGGCAATCTCACAATGACTTACGCTTCTCAGCTTCACATAGCCGTGGTCGAAGTCGATCGCGAGACCTACATTCCAAAAATTCTCGACTATGTGGCCATTGATGATTGCGGGACCGTAATCAATCCGCCAATTGTCGAGGGCCAGGTTTACGGTGCGACGGCGCATGGGATCGGAGCAGCGCTCATGGAGAATTGTGTTTACGACGAAGTCGGCAATATGCTGACCAGCACTTTCAGCGACTACCTTCCCATCACGGCGGTAAACATGCCGAAACTTAAATACGGACACATTTCAACGCCATCACCACACAGTTACAGCGGCGCCAAGGGAATGGGCGAAGGTGGCGCTGCGCCGATCCACACCATCTCAGCGGCACTGCAGGATGCCCTGTTCGGTGAAGGTATTTTTATAGAGAACTCGTTTAACAATCCGGATTCGCTGTTCCGGGCCCTGGTGGTGAGACAGGGCTCGCAGCTTGGGCAGTTGGTGAACGTGGAGCGCAGAGTCTGACCGGATGCCCAGGATGCGTCACCACGATTCGTAAGCAATTGCCAACGAGCAAGGACCAGCGACAAAGACCGAATTCATGAAACGTGTGTGCATAGTCGGGTGCGGCGCCATCGGCAGCCTTTACGCCGCACACTTAGCCCGCGTCTCAGAAGTCTGGGCGTTTGTACGGCGCGACGAGCACGCTCTCGCTCTGAACCGCGATGGGCTGCGAGTGACGGGTACGCACGAATTCACCGCGAAACTCAGGGCTACAACTGATCCCGGTGAGCTTCCCGACTGCGATCTGGCCATCGTCGCTACCAAAGCCACGCAGGTTGAATCTGCGATTTCCGAAGTAGGAGGTCACTTCGACAAGGGCGCTGTCTTGTCTGCTCAGAACGGAATGGGTAGCGAAGAGATCATTGCGGAGCACACTCGCGGATTCGTCATTCGCGGCACAACGTTCATGAGCGGCACGCGCCATAGCGAAACCCACGTCCAGTACGAGCTCCATACCGCGACGTGGCTAGGGCCGTTCGAGCCGACCCGGACGCCGTATTCGGTCGTAAAAGAAGCGGCAGATTTGATCGTCGCAAGTGGTCTGAAAGCAGAAGCCTTAGAGGACGCTCGACCGGCGCAGTGGTCGAAGGTGATCTTCAATGCGTCGGTAAACAGCGTTTCGGCGCTGACAGGCTTGCCACACTCGCCACATTTTGCGGAGGAAGAACATTTCTCTGATCTAGGGCACCTGTTGCACATGTTGATTGAAGAAGGAAAACGTGTCGCCGCAGCTGCTGGAGTAACTCTTTACGAAGATCCATGGGAAATGAACAAGATTGGCGCGATGACCAATCATCCCCCCTCAATGCTCTACGACGTGCGTCACCAGCTTTCCACGGAAGTCGAGTTCTTGAGCGGTGCGATTGCGAAGGAAGCGGCGCGGGTGGGAGTGCCGGCGCCTCTGCACACCGCAATGTACAGACTGATCAAAGCGAAGGAAGCGTCGTGGTCTTTCTCCGACGAAAATAGGGCTGTAGTCGCTCATGAAGGAGGGCACTAACAGATGCCCTGGCCGATGGACGAAGCCAAGTTGAACCGCGTGCGTTCTCTCATGCGCGATCAGGACCTTAGCGCGCTCGTGGTTCGCGCTCCCGACAACATTGTTTATCTAACGAACTACTGGTGCATGAAGGGATACGACGCAGTGGTGTTTCCGCGCGATGGCGAACCAACCCTGATCGCGATTGAGCCGCAGCTGGCGGATGCCCAGAGAAATTCCTGGGCGAAAGACATCCGGCTCTTCAAGAGCTATGACGAGCGCGATCCCCGTCCACCGCAGTACCGGGCGTTGGACATTGCACTGGAAGTACTCAGGGCGCAGCATCTGACGGAGAAGATTGCCATCGAGTTGAACATGGGCACGCAGAGTGCGGATCGCATGGTTGGGGAACCAACTACACCAACGCAGAATTACTTCGACGCCTTCCGCAAGCTCACGGGCCAGGTGGTGGATGCGACGCCGCTTCTCAACGAAGCGCGTGCAATTAAGACCTCCCAGGAAATTGAGCGCATGCGTCTAGCGAACGAATTAGCCGCTCTCGCCATGGAGCACACCCGCGAGAACATGCGTGTAGGTATGAAGGAGAGCGAAGTTGGAGGTATGTATGAAGCCTTCGTGCATGGTTTGGGAGTAGGTTACAAGGGAAAAGTCGAAATGGCGCGAGCCTTTACACTGGTCTGGTCAGGGAAGGGAATTGCCACCTTTACTGCAACCGGTGATCGACCTATCCAGAAGAACGAGCCCACTCTCTTTGAGATTTGGGTTTGCGTCGACGGCTACTGGACCGATCTGACGAAAAATGCCTGCCCAGGCGAGCTGACGCCCGAGTATCACAAACTACTCGAACTCCTTCTGCGGGTGTTCAACGAAGGCAGGTCGTACTCGCGCGAGGGGGCCAGCTTCCCGGAACTGGACCGCCTGATTCGCGCTCGGATTACGGAGGGAGGTTATCCCGGACAACCTTCACATCCGATCTGCCATGGTGTCGGCGCGCGCGCACACGAGCCACCGTATGCGCACCAGGCAGGAACTGGCACCATGAAACAAGGAATGGTCTTAGCCATTGAGCCGGGCATCTACTGGCCCGGTGGAGGCGGGCTTCGGCTCGAGGACGATTTCCTGATAACCGAGAGCGGAAACGAAAAGCTGTGCAGCTACCCGGACGATTTCCGGCTCGCAACGCGGCATTGAGGAGAGAGGTTGGAAGCGACCAAAGCAAAGACGGCCAGTTCGCTGGATCCTAAGCTGGTGGACAGGATCCTCGCCCAGGTCCACGAAGAAGAGATCGTGGCCATGAGTTGCGATGTCATTAATATTCCGAGTCCTACGGGACATGAACTGGCTATGGCGGAATACATGCGAGGCGTGCTGCAAGCCCTTGGCATCGATGTCGCCTGGCAGGAAGTCGAAGAAGGCCGCGCCAACGTGGTCGGGCGCTGGATAGGCACAGGTGACGGCAAGAACCTGATGTTCAACGGCCACATGGACACGTCCAACACGGGCGAAGAAGATTTTCTCACCGGCATCGGCTATAAGCCGCGCGCGATTGTAAAAAACGGGATGATCTATGGTCTCGGTATTTACAACATGAAAGGCGCGCTGGTCTGCTACACCCACGCGCTGAAGGCGCTCATACGTGCCGGCGTGAGACTGCAAGGCGATTTTATCGTCGCCGCGGTAGCAGGTGAGATTGAGAAGACGCAGTGGGGCGATTTCAAAGGCAAAGAATATCGAGGCTATGGCTTCGGTACGCATTACCTCGTAAATCATGGCATTCTGCCCGACATGTGCATTTTGGGAGAGCCCACAGATCTGCATGTCGTTCTGGAACACTTCGGATCCATGTGGGTGCGTATTTCCTGCACTGGAATCTATGTGCACACGGCATTTTGCGAAGGGCGCGAGGAGATGAATTCGATCAGGCGCATGTACGAGCTCATGCAACCTGTCATGAACT
>JBLNFC010000258.1:0-9453 GCA_050263355.1 Acidobacteriota bacterium | reverse complement strand
CCAATAACGCGGAGCGACGTACTCGTACGGTCCGGTCATTTTGACGCCGCTCCAACCCGTCGCACCGGCGGGCTTAGCCGTGGCGGATGAGACCACCGGATTCGGCCAGAGCAAATCCTTTTCAACTTTCAGGTACATGGTTTCGACATCCGGCGGCGGGGGATTGTCGCTGCCGTTCAACCACATGACGAGGCTGGGATGGCTGCGCATGCGGTACATTTGCGAACGCAGTGACTCCTCAGCGATCTTGTAGTCGGCCTCCGACCAGCGCGACCAATGCTCCCAATGATCGCAGCAGCACCAGCCGGCCATAATCAGAACGCCTTTTTGATCAGCTTTATCGAAGAATTCCTGTGTCTCCAGTTTGCCTTCGAGTCGGATCGTGTTCAGACCCATGTCTTGCACGTAGCGGAATTCGTCTTCAAGCCGCTGCGAGTTCTCGCGCAGCATCATGTCAGGCGACCAGCCGCCGCCGCGAATCAAGATTCGCTTGCCATTGATACTGAAGATCCGCTGATTGTTCGCTACGACTTCCGAAGTGATTTCACGGATTCCGAAATGTGAATCGCTGGCGTCGGACACGCTTCCGTTTACGTCGAATTCCATGTGCAATGGGTACAGATTCGGAGTGCCCATCTGCGCCGGCCACCACAGCCGCGGATTCGAGAGATTCAGTTGCGAAAACTGGCTGGGCTCGAAAGTAAGGTCCTTGGTTTCTCCGGCCGCGAGTTCTACGTCTTGCGAAAACTCGACTTTCTCAATGGTTCCCTTCAGCGTTCCCTTGACGGGCTGATTCGACGAGTTCTTCAGCTGCGCTGTTACTGTCAACTGTGCGCTGTCGCCGGCAGACGCCACCTTGGAAACTACGGACGGATAGCGCAGTGCCAGCGGACCACTGGTGGTTAAATAGACTTCCCGCCACAGCCCCATGTTCTTGTCCGGCGGCGCAGGATTCCAATCTACAAACGTGATGGCCAGGTCGGTTTCCTTGGGCGCAAAAACCTGCACAGCCAGGCCGTTTGGCGCGCCAGGCTGCGCAACCTTGGTGATATCAAATTCGTAAGTACGCCAGGCGCCGGCCACGTCGTCCAGCTTGGCAATCTGTTTCCCGTTGAGCCAGATATTCGCCCGATAATTAATGCCCTGGAAGTTCAGCCAAATCGTTTTGCCTTTGTAAGAGGCAGGCACGGTAAATGTGGTGCGGTACCACCAAGGGGTAGCGTAAGGGCTGTCGGGTTCCATCTCGATGTTCGAGAAATTGCCGCCGATGGGGTAAGTGACTCCCGGAACCTGGCGCAAATTCATTCCAAATCCTGGATCAGGGAAGATCTTGTGTTTTACCTGGGCCGCAAAAACCGTGGTGGGCACGCTGACGCTGAACCAGTTTGCCGCCCGATATTGCGGAGTCGAAATGACGTCTCCACTCTCGGGCACCTTGTTCAAGGACTGTAGTGACCAGCCGTCGGCCAGGACCAACTTATGGGCCGAACCCGGCGCCGTGGCGCTTCTGGCTGGTCTGGAGGATTTAGTGGGAGATTGCGCAATACCGAGATTAACGATGAGAACGAAACAGAATAGTGCCACAGATCGAGTCTTCATGAATTGTCCTTCAAACGCCGTGGAGAAAAATGCCAAGTCTCATGCCTAGAGACAAAAAACCGGACCGTCCGCTGAATTCGTTCAAAATACAGTCTCCCGCTAAATACACGATTTATTGATTCGTTTCAATTGGAATCCGCGCTCCAAGCCGTCGAACGTTCCTTTCCAGGTATTCTTCCGATCGGCGTAGAACCTTCCCATCCAAGCACAATCTTCGTCGGTCATCTCGCAAAAGTGAGTTTTTAGCTGCTCGCGCCGCGCCCTTAGCGGCCGGCTGGTCTAGTTTATAATTGAGGATTCCGCGATATTTCCTGGAGTGACAAGAAGATGATCCGATTTTTGCAGACCCCTGGGCCCATCAAGAAGATTGTGCTCAGTTCCATTCTTCTGATTTTTTGCGGTGCCATGGTGATCACGCTGATCCCTGGTGGGCTCGGGTCCAATCTTAACCTAGGTGGCCCCGGCCAAGGCGTCGTGGCCAAGGTGGGGGACCAGGATGTCACCCATACGGAAGTTGTGCGTCAAGCTCAAGTGATGCTGCGTCAGCAATTTCCCCGCGGCAACGCCATGGCCGGACAACTGTTGCCCTTCTTTACCTCGCGGGCGGCGGAACAGTTGATCACGCAGAAGGCGCTGGTTGTTGAAGCCGGGCGCATGGGCCTACGCGCCACCGATGAAGATCTGCGAGACGAATTACAACACGGGCTTTATGCGGCTACTCTTTTTCCGGGTGGCAAGTTCATCGGCCAGGAAGCCTACGAAGGCCTTCTTCAGAATGCAGATTTGAGCGTTCCTCAATTCGAGGAGGGGGTGAAGCAGGACATTCTTGTCCGGAAACTACGCAACCTGGTGGCGGCGAGCGCCTCGGTCAATGATCCTGAGGTTCGTCAGGAATTCGAGAAGCGCAATACGAAGATCAAGTTCCAATACGCCGTGATCAGCGAAGCTGACATTCGCAAAGGGATTCATCCGACTGACGCCGAGTTAAAGGCTTTTTACGAACGCAACAAGGCTACCTACAACAATTCGATCCCAGAGAAGCGCAAGGTTACTTACGCCATCATCGACACCTCGCGGATCGCGTCAAACACCCAGGTTACCCAGAGCGACTTGCAGTCTTACTACAACCAGCATCAGGACGAATACCGGGTTCCCGAGCAGGTTAACGTACGGCATATTCTGATCAAGTCTCCTGCTCCCGGAGCGGACGGCAAAGTAGATCAAAAGGCTGACGAGGCCGCCAAAGCTAAAGCTGAAGATATTCTCAAGCAGATCAAAGCCGGAGGAAACTTCGCTGATCTCGCGAAGAAGTATTCCGAAGATCCTGGTAGCGCAAAGAATGGCGGCTCGCTGAGTTGGATCGGCAAAGGACGAACTGTTCCCGAATTCGAGAAAGCGGCGTTCTCACTTCCTAAGGGCGGTACCAGCGACGTGGTGAAAAGCAGCTACGGTTACCACATCATCCACGTTGACGACAAGCAGGAAGCACACGTTAAGTCCCTGGACGAGGTGAAGCCACAAATCGAGGCGGTGCTCCAGCAGCAGAAAGCGGCACGTGCTGCGGAAGGCGAAGCCAATGCGTTTGTGACGCAGGCGCGCACCAGCGGATTGGATAAGGCCGCCTCAGCGAAAGGGCTGCAGGTGACCACTACCGATTTCGTCAGCCGCACTGACTCTTTACCCGGAATTGGCAACTCACCCCAGTTCATGGAGGCCGCGTTTGCTCAGACCGCCAAATCCGCGCCAGACATGATTCAAATTCCTCAAGGGTTCGTTATTTATCAGGTGCTCGATATCAAGCCTCCTGCGACGCCAACGTTTGACGAGATCCGTTCGCGGGTGGAAGAGGAGTTCAAGAATCAACGTGCTACTGAGTTGCTGGGCCAGAAGACACAGGAGCTGGCGGATCGAGCCAAGGCCGAACACGACCTGAAGAAAGCTGCGAAAGAGCTAGGAGCCACCGTAAAGACGAGCGACCTTGTCGATCCGAATGGCCAGGTGCCGGATATCGGCTCGATGACCGGTCCGGCATCCGCAGCCTTCAGCTTGAAACAGGGCGAGATCAGCGGTCCTATCAACAGCGGATCGAATGGTGCGGTCCTCCAGGTGATCGAGAAGCAACAGCCCTCGGACACCGACTTCGCAGCCAAGAAAGACGAAGTTCGAGATGCCCTGCTGCAGCAAAAGCAGAACGAGCTGTTTGGCTTGTTCGTAACCAATCTGCGGCAGCAAATGGAGAAGGCCGGCAAGATTAAAATCAACCAGGAAGAAATGAAGGGATTGAGTCGCACCGCCGAAGGCGTATGAGATCGTTCGCTGTACAGCCATTTAACGTTGTTGCGGCATCTTAGACGCCGCGCCATCACCGTGTTGAGCGGTTCTTGCCAGCATGCCATTTCCTCGCGCCACTGGAATCCTGCTCCATCCCACCTCCTTGCCTTCGCGGGGAGGCATCGGTGATTTTGGTGCGGCTGCTTACGAATTCGTGGACTTCCTGGCTGCCGGCCGCCAGGGGCTCTGGCAGGTGTTGCCACTAGGTCCCGTTGGTTACGGGAATTCTCCGTACTCTTCGACGTCTGCGTTTGCGGGCAATCCTCTGCTGATCAGCGTGGAACGACTGGCGGACCATGGCTGGATCGAGCGCTCGCGAGTATCGCAACTTCCAGACGCCGTAACGGATGTCGATTACGACGAAGTACGCGCGCAAAAGCTACCCTTACTCGATGAGGCCGCCGGCAACTTTTTGCGGAGGGCGCCCGAATATCATCGCACGCGGTTCCAGAAGTTCTGCCAAGATAACTCATGGTGGCTGGAAGACTTCGTACTCTTCGATTGCCTGCGCGATCTCTATCAAAAAGACAGCTGGAATGAATGGCCGCGCGATTTGGCGCGCCGCGAGCCCGCCGCACTGGACCGGGCACGCGAGGAACATGCGGAACAACTGGCTATCGGGCGTGTCATTCAGTTCGCGTTCTGGGAACAATGGCATTCGCTTCGCCGTTACTGTGCGACCAAGTCGGTGCGCGTGGTCGGCGATATTGCCATTTTTGTGAACTACGACAGCGCAGATGTGTGGACTAATCCGCAAGTATTTCGGCTTAACGAGGAGCTTGATCCCGAGGTAGTCTCCGGCGTTCCCCCCGACGCCTTCAGCGAGACGGGCCAACGTTGGGGCAATCCGTTATATCGCTGGGATGTGATGCGCGACCGGGGATACGAATGGTGGACCCATCGCCTGCGCTGGGCCACCCAAACGTGTGATTACATTCGACTGGACCACTTTCGGGGCTTCGAGCAGTTCTGGGAGATTCCGGCGCACGAGCCCACGGCTGTTAACGGACGCTGGGTGGATGGCCCGAAAGACGACATCTTTCATCACTTGAGCCGGGCGCTGGGTGGGTTACCGTTTCTCGCCGAGGATCTCGGTTACATCACCAAAGAAGTGCACGCGTTGCGCGAGCGTCATCAGATTCCGGGCATGGCGGTTCTGCAGTTCGGATTTAACAATCCCGGCGCGCACATATACTTGCCGCACCGGTTGACCCCAGATCATGTCGTCTATACCGGAACGCACGACAACGACACCACGGTTGGCTGGTGGAACTGTTGTAATGGCAACGAACGAAGGGATGCACAGGTCTACCTAGGTGAGCTGAGCGAGGGCATCCATTGGGCGCTCATCCGTGCGGCGCAGGCGTCAGTCGCGACGCTCTCGGTTGCGCCGTTGCAGGACGTTCTTGGCTACGGCAGCGAAGCCCGTATGAACAAGCCCAGTCATCCCGACGGGAATTGGCGCTGGCGATTTCAACCGGGAGTGCTGAGTCCAGACATCGCTCAGCGTTTGGCACTCCTCGCGGAGGTCACCGACCGCATGCCTCCGGTTTGTACCGTGCCCTCGGACGAACCGTTTTCAGCCTAACGGACCTTGCGCATAGGCAGACGGCCATTACTCCGCTTTTCCTCTCAGCCTCGTGGCTGCATTCGGCAGCAAACAGCTCTGGTTTGCATTTGCCAGCGCTGCCTGTAGGCCCTCTCCTATCTCCGCCATCTCTTCTTTCGTCAGCAGGCCCTGCACGTGCTCGAACAGTTGGCGTTCCTCCTTCCGAATGTGGGTTGAGAGCAGCCCAGCAAACTTGGTCAGCAACGCCGTATCAAATTCGCCGGTCCTGGATAGGTCAAACATCTCCCGCAAAACGGCATGCTCGACAGTGAGTTCGGCAACTAACACCTTCAGCTCGGAAAACCGTTCTGCAGCGGGAAAAAGTACCTTTTCCTCGGCTTCGAAATGAAATCCAATTTCCTGCTGAAAAATCTGCTGGATCTCAGCCTGGAATGCCGCGACGTCGACCTGCCCCGCCTGAATGGCCCGATCGATTCGTACGCACAAGGCGAGAGCGTGCTGGTGTTGATGGGAAAGAGGAATTAGATTTTTATCTCGAAGCACATTCCATTATCGCGCACATCACGCGATTAACGCTCCCGCTTTACTAAATGGCGTCCGCGGTTGAGAATGAATGGTTCGCCCTGAAGCGTGGCTCACAGCTGTATGCTGGCGCGCACGCGATATCAAAAAACCGGCGACGGGAGCACTCATGCAGGCAACAGGTGAACTCATACGGTTATTGAACTATGTCGACGACATCGCGGCCACCATGCGCCGCATTCACGCCACTCTTCCGACGTTAACCGTGGAGGAGAAAAAGAGACTGGCAGAATACATGCGTAAATCCGATCCTAACTTCGTTGCTGTTCTAGACAGCCTGGAAAAGGGAGCCCAGTAGTGTCCGAGGTCAAAACCGTCGCCGTCATTGGCGCCGGCATCATGGGGCGTGGAATCGCTCATGCCGCCGCCGTAGGCGGCTATCGCACAATTCTCGAAGATATCCTTCCCAATGCGCTGCGCCGGGCGGAGACCGAGATCCGATCGAATCTCGATAAGGCCGTGGAACTCGGGAAGGTCACGCCTGCCGATGCTGACGCCGCCTTCAGCCGCCTTGGATACGCCTCCAGTGTTGAAGAGGCGGCCCGACAGGCTGACTTGGTTATTGAAGCTGTACCTGAGGAGATGGAATCCAAGATCGAAATCTTTACTCTCCTCGACAAAGTGTGCCGCCCGAACACAATTCTCGCGTCGAATACTTCCTCTCTCAGCATTACTGAGATTGCTTCCGTCACCTACCGCGCCAAGAAAATCGTGGGCATGCACTTCTTCAACCCGGTCCACAAGATGAAACTGCTCGAAATCGTGCGGGCGCTTGAGACTGATGATGACACGCTCGAGACCGCGGTGGACGTGGGTAAGGCAATGCGAAAGGAAGTGGTCGTCATCAAGGAATCGCCGGGCTTCATCACGAGCCGCATCAATGCCATGATCGGCAACGAAGCCTTTTACATGCTGCAGGAAGGAATCGCTTCAGCGTCCGACATCGATAAGGCCCTGAAGCTGGGGCTGAATCACCCCATGGGCCCCTTCGAACTGGTTGATCTAGTGGGACTCGACACTCGCCTGCATATCCTCGAGTACCTGCACAAGACCCTGGGCGAGAAGTTTCGCCCTGCTCCCCTGCTGGTTCAGTACGTTAAGGCTGGACGTCTGGGGCGCAAGGCCGGTCGCGGAGTTTTTGAATATCCCGAGGCCGCAGCCAAACCTGCCGAACCGGCGTTCAGCAACAGATAGGTGTTCGCATGCCTTCTTGGAGAGGACTGAGGTCCTCCTGGGACAAGACGTACTAGGCCTCAGCATCCTCCGGTGGAAGATCAAAGTTCACCAACTCGCCGCGGAAGCCCTTGGTCTTCCACGCGCCAAACGCAATTCCGATCGCCATCCAAATGCTGCCGAAGATCAGCGCCTTCGTGCTGAGATTGAGCCACAGGAGAGCACAAATCACGAAGCCAAGTACTGGCGGTAGCAGGTTGATCAGCTTCTTGTCTTTCTCATGCAAGTAGTAGCGGACGAACGCCGCTGCATTGACTCCCATGAACGCCAGGAGCGCGCCAAAGTTCAGCAGATTGGCGCCCAATTCATATCCCGTGGCCTGACCCGCAATCACGGGCAGCAGGAACGCGCCCGCCAAGGCTAGTCCGCCTACGAACATGACGTTGTTACGAGGAACGCGGCGCTTGGGATCGACGGCCCCGAAGAAAGACTTAGGAAGCGCATTGCTTCTCCCCATGCCAAATAACAAGCGTGCGGCGCCAAGTTGCGCGCCCATTCCCGAGCCAAAGTTCGCCACCAGCAGCGTGAATCCAACCACCCCAAATAAAGGCTTCCACGCGCGTCCCGCCACAAAGGTGAAGGCGGTATCGAGATTGGGGAACGGTTCGGACGCGGGCCACACAAGCTGCGCCGCGTACACTTCCAACGCCGACAGAATTCCAATTACGAGGCAAGTGAAAACGGTTGCCAGCAGAATGTTGCGACGGGGATTCTCCGCCTCCTCCGATAGAGTCGAGATACCATCAAAGCCGATGTAGGTGAGAACTGCGATCGAAGTGCCTCCCAGTACTGCCTTGGTGTTCCACGAACCGGGGTCATAGAAGGGACGCGTCAGATCAGCCGCGTCGTGTGCGTGGCCAAAGATGTATCGCGCGGCAGCAACAAAGAACAGCGCAATCACCACACCCATTCCTGCGGCCAGGGCTGTATTCACCCGCGCTGAGGTTTTGACGCCCTGGATGTTCAGCCCGGTAAAGACCAGGGCGAAGATGATGGCCCATCCCCAATAAGGAATGCCGGGGGCAAAGACGTGCGCTTGCTGGCTAATCCAGATAATGCAGATCATCGGGTTGAGCATGTAATCCATCACCATGCTCCAACCTGTCACATAGCCGAGCCCAGGGTTGATCTCCTGCCCCACGTACGTGAAGGCGGATCCAGCGCTGGGATAGGCGCGCGCCATGCGACCGTAGCTTATGGCCGTGAAAAGCATGGCCACCATCGCAATCAGAATGGTAGTGACCACGTGACCATGTCCACGATTGCTGAGGACGCCGAACACCGACATCGGGGCTACGGGCTGAATAACAATCACGCCGTAAAGAATCAGGTCCCAAAGAGTGAGTGAGCGCTTGAGCCGAGGCGCATTTGCGGAGGTTGGCGTGGTTGCTGAGGCCATGTTGAGGCGTATTGGATTATGGATCGAGCACTGCTGTCAATCGAAATGAAACGTTTCAGTAGGTGAGAACGGCAGAATGTTCCTCGATCCGGCACTCGCAACTACAAACTTCATTTTGCGACCGGATATTGGAAGGCATACCCGGTTGGCTCGTTTCCCGACATGTGCCTGGTATTGAACTCGAGCAAATACTTCAAATGGGCGTCATCGAGCGGGAACGATTTACCTGGGTAAGGATAGGTTCCCATTCCATGGAACGGAAGCGGATCGACGGCGTTTCCCTCGTAAGCGTAGAAATCCATGTCTTTCTCGTACCCATGCGCGTGGAAGAAGTAATCGCGAACCCATCCTTTTGGCAAAGCGGGAAGCTTGCTGGGATCGAAATCAAGTGCGATCTCATCACCCGAGCCGAAAACTGCCATACGATCATCAACCGCGGCCAACAACGAGCGGACATCCCCGAACCTCGTGTACGCCCCGGCAGGACGGGTGTACGGTCCGGTGGCACTCGTCTTTTCGTAGACATACTTCACATTTCCGGGGGGCTGATTCTCGATTTTCAAAGGAAATCCGTGGAATTGCAGATCGGCGCGGCTGAGCAGAACTGACGTCACGCGCGCGTTTTGATTTTGCGCGGTTCGACTAATCAGAACGTTGTCCCAGTAGATCTGAAGATTCGTCCAAATCCGAACGCGCCTGGTTCCGGACGGCAACTTGCCGGTTAGATCGGCTGTCATAG
>JBLNFC010000257.1:0-8356 GCA_050263355.1 Acidobacteriota bacterium | reverse complement strand
GAACTCCGGAGTGCGCATTCCTATCATTGCGATGACGGCGCACGCAATGAAAGGCGATAAGGAACGCTGTCTCGACTCCGGTATGGACGCGTATGTTGCCAAACCCGTGAGTAGAAAAGACGTAGAAGAGGCGCTCCAGATCTTCTTTCCACAAATGGCGCCCTCCCCCGACACAAATGTTGCGCCAACTCCGGTCCCGAAGACGATATGGGATAGGGCAAAAACACTTGAAAGATTGGATGGTGATGAAAATCTTTTGCGCGAGGTGATTCACATTTCCCAGAGGAAACGCCAAACCTGCTCGCGGAATTGCACCGCGGTTTGGCCGACAGGAACTCAGAAGCCGTGGAGAGAACCGCACACAGCCTGAAAGGTGAATTGGGTTACTTAGGCCTGACTACTGCTTCCGAAAGGGCCCGTGACTTGGAGCAGATGGGACGTACATTGAACCTTGCGCAGGCAGCACAATCGTTGACGTTACTGGATGCGGAGATTGGCACAGCCATTGCGGAAATACGCAGCATAATGCACGAAGAAGTCTGAATCGCTCGAGTTAGGAAAGGAGTTCTTGCTCGGGCGGCACGAGCCCCTGCGGGAGTTGCCCTCCATTGTATTCAGCCATCCTATTCTTCCATTTTAGAAAATCGGTAATAGTTTGCGGCTCGATGCGGACTTCCACGCGGCGCAAGCTGGCAAGCAGCAGTTCCATTTCTGCAATCAGACCGGCCTCAGATCGCTGGCTGCGGGGCCGACTGTGGACCGAGCGCACGACTTCTTTGTGAGACGCTTCGAGCAGCCCCCATCCTGGGGGAAGTTCGTCGAAGCGGAGCATCTCTTTGGGCGTGAAATAGTAACGCTCAGAGCCCATACCGAGGTGCGCATTGAGACGGACCAATTTCCTTTGATCAGCGTAGAAATCTGCGCGTGAGATCTTGCATTCGATGACAATCGAACGGCAATCTCTTCTCCACCCAATCACGTCAGGCACCTCGCCCGAAGAAGCGGTCTGTTCGCTTAGGACGACATAGCAGCGGCGAGATCTCAGCCAACTCTCCGCCAGCTTTACAAGTTGCGCGTGAGTCACAGAGCCCTTGTACGTCAAGCGATGCGCTCGTCCAAGTAACTCACAAGCTACTCCAAATCGGGATTCCGACTCACATTCTAGAAAGCGCATGTGAGACTCGTCACTTCTCAACCACCGAGCTGGCGCTACCCTGGATAGAGACGAGAACTGCCTAAAGATGAATGTGAGCGCCAGGTTTATTCGAGTGATTGTCCATGCAATCGACGCCGTTTCGGATCGTGTTTGTACGCCGGACGATGCTCCGGCGCACCAGCGGACGGGACGGCGCGGCGAAGAAGACGCTTACTTTCATCTTCGCAGCCTTGGATATGTGATGGTGGCGCGCAACTACCGCTCTCATCGGCGCCGGGGTGAAATTGACCTCATCGGCTGGGACCGGGACGTCCTTTGCTTCGTCGAAGTCAAAACCCGAACTTCCCATGACATCAAGCCGGCCGAAGCTGCGGTTGATCACGCAAAGCGGCACGAACTGTCCGCTGTTGCGCGCGAATATCTACGCAATCACCCCCCATCGTGCCAGTGGCGCTTCGACATTGTCAGCGTATACTATGAGGAGCGACAAACCTGCCGGCCCAAATTCGAGTTATTCAAGAATGCTTTCCGCATGTCGTAAAATGAGGGTTTCGGCATCCATAGTGAAAGGATTTAGTGTTTGCCTGAGCTGAGGAAAGACCCCATCGTGGGGCGCTGGGTCATAATTTCTACAGACCGTGCAAAGCGTCCGACCGATTTTCTGCGGGAAGGTGTGAAGAACAAAGGTGGCTTCTGCCCTTTCTGCTACGGAAACGAGAATAAGACTCCGCCTGAAATCCAGGCATACCGCCCAAATCCCAATGGTGGGCCACCGCCGCAGAGGGACGCCCCGGGTTGGACCGTGCGAGTGGTCCCCAACAAATTTCCTGCGCTCGGTATCGAGGGCAACTTGAATCGGCAGGCTGAGGGCATGTTCGACAAGATGAACGGCATCGGCGCTCACGAAGTCATCATCGAAACGCCGGATCACAACGCCACGTTAGCAACGCTGCCTGCCAAGCGCATCGAGGATGTCCTCTGGACGTTCCGCGACCGTATCCTGGACCTGAAAAAGGACCGCCGCTTCAAGTACATCTTGATCTTTAAGAACCACGGTGAACCGGCCGGAGCTTCGTTGGAGCATGCTCACTCGCAGCTCATCGCGCTACCAATTCTTCCCATTTACGTGGTCGAGGAACTCGAGGGCGCGAAGCAGTACTACATATACAAGGAGCGCTGCGTATTCTGCGACATCATCCGACAGGAGACTGACAGCGGTTCCCGGGTCGTCGCCGAAAACGAGGATTTCCTCACGATTGCACCTTACGCACCGCGTTTTCCGTTCGAAACGTGGATCTTGCCGAAGCGGCACGAATCAGCATTCGAGAACTCGTCCTCGCACATGTTCGAGAATCTCGCGAAAGCCATCAAAACGCTGCTAACCAAAGCCGATCGGGTACTCGACAACCCGCCTTACAACCTCGTCATTCACTCATCGCCGGTGCAAGATCCCAGTAACGATCACTATCATTGGCACATTGAGTTCATGCCCAAGCTGACCAAAACGGCGGGTTTCGAATGGGGTACTGGTTTCTATATCAATCCGACTCCTCCGGAAGAAGCAGCCAAGTTTCTGCGGGAAGCCAGCGTTGAAGAGCCAATGGCATTGATCACCGGCTGAGACATCCGTCTTGCCGGATGCCGCTCTGGCCACATTTTTGTGGATCGTGCTGATGGACGGCGTACTACCGCAATCACTTCCGTTTCCAGCGAATTCCGTCTTTGGTAATTTCGACGATGATTCCTGCCGCGGCCAATTCGGCGCGGATGGCATCGGATTCCGCAAACTTGCGCGCTTGGCGAGATTGTTTCATCTTCGCGATGTCGGCCTCGATCTCCGCATCGGAAAGCTGCGCTGTATTGGCCAGATCGACAACTTCCTTACTAGCATTCTCTAGCTTGTTCTCTGCCTTCGCCCATTCAACAATCTGGCGCACCTTCTTCTCGTCCTGATCCTCGAGCACTGCGAAGATATCATCGAACTTCTGTAACGCACCGAGCACTGGAGCAACATCATCCTTCTTCATTTCGCCGGCGTCGGCCGCCGCATTCACCTTTCGGACCATCTCGAATACGGCGGCTTGCGCCTGGGCTGTATTCAGGTCGTCGTCCAGAGCTTCGTTGATGCGGTCGACAGTCTCGCGCGCTAACGCCGCCATGATCGGGTTTGACCCCTCGGGAAACTGCGCACTAGTGAGGCGCATACGGAGGTTACGCAAGCGCTCGACGGAGACCGCCGCCTGCTTCAAACCGTCGAAAGTAAAATTCAGCTGATGACGGTAGGGCACCGACGCTAGCAGATAGCGTATGGACGACGGCTTGTGACCTTTTAACACCAGGTCCCGCAAGGTAAAGAAGTTGCCCAGGCTCTTCGACATCTTCTCGCCTTCTACCAGCAAAAAGCGGGCATGAAACCAGAAGCGGGCGAAAGGTTTCCCCGTCAGTGACTCCGATTGAGCGATTTCGTTCTCGTGATGAGGAAAGATCAGATCCTCGCCGCCCGCATGCAGATCAAAAGTTTCTCCTAATTCTTCCATCGACATCACGGAACACTCGATGTGCCAGCCAGGACGGCCCTTCCCAATCGGTGTGTCCCATGACGCTTCGCCAGGCTTGGGGGCTTTCCACAGCGCAAAGTCGCGCGCGCTATCCTTATCGTATTCGTCCAGATCCACACGAGCGCCGTCTTCCATTCCGGCAAAGTCTTTCTTCGAAAGCTTTCCATAGGCAGGGAACTTCGCTATCCGAAAGTAGTAAGAACCGTCATCGGCGCGGTATGCGTAACCTTTTTCCTGCAACCTGCCAATGAATTCTGCCATTTCCGGAATATGGTCCGTGGCACGCACCAGCTGCGGTTGTTCAATACCGAGAGTACTGGCGTCTTCCAGGAATGCCTTCTCGTACTTTGCCGTGTACTGTTTTACCGTCAGCCCTGCGCGCGCCGAATTGGCAATAATCTTGTCGTCCACGTCCGTGATATTCATGACGTGATGCACCTTGTAGCCACTCTGGCGGAAGTGGCGGCGCAAAATGTCGACAGCAATGAATGTTCGAAAGTTCCCGATGTGACCGTAGTCGTATACGGTGGGGCCGCAGGCATACATTCTCACCTCGTCTGCATGGATAGCTTTGATATCCTCGTCTACGTTCGTGAGTGTGTTGTAGAGACGAAGAGGCATAGATGAGTTGATTCGGTCAGTACGGCAAATTGACAATTCTAGGGGTTGCTGAGAAACAGGGTCAAATAGGGGGCGCCGTTGACGCTGAGTGTGGATGCAGAGCGCGCAGCCGCACACCAACCAGATAGATGTAATGCAGCGCCGACAGGATGGTGAAGGTAAAGGTGGCGCGCAGGCACGCCCACCGTATCAGATACACCCATCGGGAACGATCAATCTCGAAAAGCATGACGAAGACAACCGCCGCCAACTGAGAAAACGTATTGGCTTTCCCGAAAACGCTCGGACGAAAATCGCGCAACCCCGCAATGGCGTACAAAACTGCACTTACGCCAAGAATCGAAATATCGCGGCTGAATACGACAACAGTGAATTTCCATGGAATCTTGTGAAGAATGGAGAGGACTAGAAACGTTGTGCTCAGCAGCAGTTTGTCAGCGATGGGATCCAGGTACTGGCCGAGAAGGGTTTGCTGTTTCAGGGCGCGCGCCAACAACCCGTCCAAACCATCGCTGAGACCGGCCAATATGAAGAGGCTAAGCGCCCATAAATAATGCTGGTCCGCCAGGTTGATGATAATGAACGGAACAAAGACCATACGCAGCAGCGTGAGTTGATTGGGCGCGCTGAACAGCTGTGAGATCTTCACGAATCCGATCTTTCCAGCGGAGGTCCGACAAGGGCTACGCGAGGTTCTATGCCAGTCCGCGAAAGGAATCGCTGGGACAACGAAGGGATACTGCCGGATGGAGAATCCAGTTCCACCCGTTCCACGCGGTGCATGGGAATAAAAAGAGATGCGGCGGCGAGTGGCTCGCCACTAATAAACATGTTTGTAGCGTCCTCAAAGGACGCGAGTTCAATCCCGCACAAGCTTAGTCCCGCAGGATCAAGCGCCAACACCTTACCCCAAAACTTCTCGCGTGGGTTGTTGAGCGTGACTAGCACAACCGCACCCGACTGGAATGGTCCAGCTGTGAGGTTAGGCGTAAAACTGCTAGTCTGAGCAACGTTCTTCGAGGGTTTGCCGACGCTTTTCCTCTTCACGTTAGGATTGTCTCCGGCTCGGCCCGCGATTGCAACTGCAGGGACAGGTTTGGAGGGCCCATCTTTATACTGCGAGATCGCTCGATACGGGATCTAGCGGGGCGAGAACGCGAGGGCCAGATACAAGCTCGCCGCCAGCGGTCTGATAAAATGTCGGAGGTAGCAGGCAGCTTTAGGCCCGTAGCTCAGTCTGGTTAGAGCGCTTCCTTGACACGGAAGAGGTCGATGGTTCGAGTCCATTCGGGCCTACCATATCATCCCATCAATTAGCCAAGTCCCCTCGGAAAAAGCAACTACGGAGACATAGCAGGACCAAACTTAAGATTGTGAGCATCACGTCTGCGTTTCTACCCCTGATCGTACATCAGGCCCTCAGGACGATCTTTCCTCTTTTATGCGGCGCGCCAGCAAGCATCTCGTGCGCTGTTCGAACTTCGTTCAAAGGAAGAACGCTGCCAACTCTGGGTTGTAGCTCTGCACTTTCGAACAGCTTTGAAATGGTATTCAGGCGCTGCGTAGTCACGTCGACATAGAAGAAGGCTGTGCGCACATCCGGGCGAGAGGGTAGCGGATCGCTAGAGACGACGGAGACCAGAACTCCCCCGGGTTTCAAAGAACCAAGCGAGCGTTCCTGGGTCTCTCCTCCGACCGTATCGATTAATACGTCAACTGGAGGGGCGCTGTGTTTAAATGTTCCGATTTGCGAATCGAGAACAATCTCTGCTCCAAGACTTCGGACGTAATCAGTTCCCTTCTTTGTCACCACTGCGACCACATGCAGTCCTGCTCTCGCCGCGAACTGGACGGCGTACGCGCCCACGTTCCCAGCGGCTCCCAGAATCATTACGGTTTGACCCGGCTCCGCGTGTGCATAGTCGAAGAGCATCTGCCATGCAGTGATGGCGACCACGGGTACTGACGCCGCTTCGATGTCCGTAATGCCGAGTGGCTGGAGAGCAATCATGGTTGCGATAGCAATCGCGTACTCTGCGTTTGCTCCACAGAACTGAGGATTGCTGACGCCGTACACTTGGTCGCCATTCGTGAATTCGGTAACGCCCAACCCTACTGCTTCAACGACGCCTGACAAATCCGATCCGAGCGTAAGTGGCGGCGGCGGGGCCACCTTGCTTTTGCCTTCGCGGATCAGAGCGTCCCAAGGACCCACCCCGGTCGCTGCAACCTTTACCAGCACTTCTCCTGACCCAGGAACCGGAACAGCCACCTCTTCAACGATAATTACCTCTGGTCCACCAAAGTTATGGATTCGCGCCGCTTTCATGCTGTCTCCAGTCGCTCTGTATCGGGGATGCGGCTAATGCTTTCATACCGACACGACGGCATACGGCTAGTCCCGCTATGAACGCCCGTATTCCCGTCGCGGCGCATGCATGCAAAGCTACTACAATTTTGATATTGAAGGGATGCAGCAAAGATCATCTCAGGTTCTCTCTTCCGCCCTCGTCCTTCACCTACGCCCCCGTGAATGCGGGCATCTGTGAACCTTTCATCCCCTGTATAGAGCCCGAACGTTATCGAGTTGATTGCGCATCTCCCTTCCCAGATTCCGAATCGCAAAGCTGAACCTAAGGAGTGCGAGAGTGTGACTTTCCCAAGGCTTGCCAACAACTCCGGCGAGGTTGTAACGAAGCACAGGTGAATCTGCGAAGTTCATCCAAAGCGGCAGAGATCGTACTGACACGTCCCCCATAAAACAGGACGAAACGAAAGTGGCAACCGAATGTGACCTTGCACCGCTCGTCAGGACCGTTTGGCGCCTGAAAAGAAGAAATAGAAGGAGCGGGTTTGCGACGATTTCAGGGGTGCGGTGTTAATGACACGCCTACCTTCTTCGCCGCACGGTCGGGAGCGGCCGGAATAAAGCTCATTGCCCGCTCGGCAAGTGCGGTGATAGTGAGGCTAGGATTTACGCCGAGGTTCGCGCCAATTACCGATCCATCGCAGATGTACATATTCTTGTAGCCGAAGACACGATGTTGGGCATCGACCACCCCCCGATCGGAATTGGCGGCAATGACGCAACCTCCTATGCAATGAGCGGTTCCGGGAACGTTGAAGAGTATTTCCGGAAGCATGCTCATCGCGGTCCCGCGTGCGACTCGAGCCAGGGTCTTCGCAAACTCATTGGCCTGTGGGATATAGGTCGGCACTTTTTTGCCACGACTTACGAGGAATTTTCGAAAGGGCCAAAACCAGGGCCGTTCCCAACGCATAGTGATGTGGCCATCGAGCGCCTGCATGCAAAGAAGGATCACTGCCTCTTTTGCGAATCCGAAGGGCTGAAGGAAACGCAACGTTCTAATCGGGTGGCGGGCTAAGGCGAGCAGCGTATTCTTCAGCCAAAGCATGATCCGCGCGCGACCGGGAGTCCCATCCGTCAGGATGGTAGTAAGAAAGCTCATGGTATCCGAGCCGCGTGGGTAGCGCACTGCTTCTATGTGCGTATGTTCATCGATGTAGATTCCCGATCCGATTGCCACGCCGGTTGAGAAGTCTTCTCGGCCAGAGGTTATTCGAGCGCCAATGAGTGACTCGGAATTGGTGCGCACATGTCGTCCTAACTGATTGCTGATGGCCGGTAACGAACCGTTTTCTTTGAGATGAAAGAGCAGTTCCATGGTCCCTAATGAGGACGCTGCAAAGACTACGCCGCCGCAGGTGATGCGCCTTCGATCGCGCAGAAACCATGCGGTGGAGTTGACCGTAAAGACCTCGTATCCTGCACTTCCATCGGTCGATCCATCTAGTGATAGCACGTCCACTACCTTAGTCTGGTCGAAGACTTGCGCTCCACGTTTTTCTGCGAGGAAAAGATAATTCAGGTCCAGAGTATTTTTGGCCCCGAAGCGGCAACCCATCATGCAACCACCACAGCCAATGCACGTTGTTCTATCCGGACCTTCACCCCCGAAGAATGGGTCACACGCCGTTTTCCCGCCCGGCTCGCCGTCGG
>JBLNFC010000256.1:0-4745 GCA_050263355.1 Acidobacteriota bacterium | reverse complement strand
GGCAACCGCATTCGGCGGCGTCGAATGGCAGGTGGATGAGACTGCGCAGCGCTTGATTCAAGAGCGCCGTATCGAACCACTCATCATCGTTGGCATCGATAACGCACAGGAGAACCGGATCCGTGAATATGTTCCTTACCGTTCTCAGGATGTTCCTGCGCGCGCCGTGGTTGGGAAAAAGTATCCGGAGTTTCTCTTCAACGAAGTGATCCCTTACGTTCATAAACGCTACCGGGTTGCAGCGGGCCCAGAAAATACGGGGCTGGGTGGATCTTCGCTGGGCGGATTGATTGCCCTCTATACCGCCATCATGCGGCCTAAGCATTTTGGAAGACTCCTGGTCGAGAGTCCTTCGTTGTTCATTGGCGATCGAAAAATATTGCGTGATAGCGCGCGAGTGAAGAATTGGCCGGAGCGCATCTTCCTCGGCGTGGGCACCAGGGAACTGGGCGATGATGCAGTCAAGAATCAGAAGGTGCTCGACGATGTGCGCGCCCTTGCCGAGATCCTCCGTAAAGCGGGCCTGAGCGGCGATCGCCTCGAAGTCGATATCGACGAAGGTGCAACCCACAGCGAATGGGCTTGGGCCCGGCGCTTTCCCGACGCATTGGCCTTCTTGTTCGGAAAGTAGTCAGGCTGCTGTCCCGTAGCCGTCCCGCAATTTTGCGACACTCCAAATCCAGTAGAGAAGCCCTGCAAATGCGACAACAGAGAGCTGCACGTGTGTGTAGCGCGACAATGGTCCGATTAGGGGTAAGGCGTAACAGAGATAAAGCAGAATGGGAAGAGACATCGGGGCACTCTCGTGCAACGCCCAGTCGGCCAACAGCAGGAATGCCGGGACGAGAATCACCAGGTCGTAGATAGTCAGGTGAGGAGCAACCAGGACAGTTGCGATCAAAAGGACGCTATAGCGAAGCGCAAGAGGCGCCCGGCTACGCCAGATCAACACGCTCGCGCCGATCACAATCGCTGCGCTCAGGATGTAAAGCAACGCTGCCAATCTAGGCACCGGCACCAGCATCGACCAGAATGCTCTCAAACAATGGACCACATACGGACGAGGTTCAAGATTGGGAAGCACCTGCTGAAAATGTCGCAGGACGCTCCAATACTCCAGCATCACAGCCGTTCCGTAGTACAACCAACCGACGGAAAGCTCTACCACTCCTGAAATGACTGCTCCCGCCACCAGCTTCCAGTGCTTTGAAAATAAGAAAACGATCGCGGCGGCGATGCCCAGCTGCGGTTTATAGATGAGCAGCCCAATCGCCAGCCCAGCCAGAAACTCGCGGTCCGCCCGGAGTGCAAGATACGCAAGCGTAAAAAATAGGAGAGCCGGTGCCGACGTCTGTCCCCACGCGATCAAGTGAAAAAAAGCTGGATACGCAATACCCAGGATGAACACCGTAGCGCCGTGATCTCGAAGCCGAGGGCAGACGCTCCATATCGCAACGCAGCAGACGCCATAGACAATCGCGTTGAACAGCGACCACAATATAAATGCGGTACCGTAAGAGAAACGCGCAAAAGGAGCGAAGAAGACCGACACCTGCGGACCATACAGCGCAATGTAGTAAAGAGGCTGCGCTCCGGGAACGATCTCGCGAGCGATCTCTGATTGCAGCAGAGTGTTGTAGAGAGCCGAGCCCCGATGCTCCAGCGCGAGCGAGCCTAGAACATAGAAGTGAACGAAATCAGTTCCCTTGACTAGTCCGTTTCGATCGAGCAGGCCGGGTGTGGAGACGTCGAAGGCATAGATCGACCACAAACAGGCCGCCAGCAATAATCCATGTACGCGCAACCGGCGGACAGTCAATGCTGATGACAGCCGATCAAGCGTGGCACGGAGTGGCATGCGGACGATCATAATACCTTGTGCCAACCACCACGATCACTTGCTTCTGATCGTCACTCGTCCTCCCTGCGTAGTAAGATTAACGGCCCACATTAGGCCCCTTGGAGAACTATGTTTATGAACCGCATCCCCCGGCTTGCAATCCTGCTTCTGTGCTCATTGATAGTACTTCTGCTGCTTACCTCCGCTTTCGCCGCCGATCAGTACAACGAGGCCCTGTTCCATGGAATGAAGTGGCGCTCCATCGGCCCTTATCGCGGAGGCCGCGTACTGGCTGTCACCGGAGTGCCCAGTGACCCCAACACTTTCTACTTCGGTGGTGTCGCCGGAGGCGTCTGGCGCAGCAGCAACGCCGGTCTCAGCTGGGAACCGCTCTTCGATAAAGAGCCCATCTCCTCCATTGGCGCAATCGCCGTCTCCGATTCCAATCCCAACGTGATCTACGTGGGCACGGGCGAAGCTTGCATTCGCGGAAATATCTCTTACGGAAACGGCGTCTACAAGAGCACGGATGGTGGCAAAAACTGGACCAATGTCGGCCTCAAAGATACTCAGCACATCGCGAGTGTGATCGTCCACCCCCGTAATCCTGACATCGCGTATGTCGCAGCCTTGGGTCATGCCTACGGACCCAATGTTGACCGCGGCATTTTCCGCACCACCGACGGCGGAAAAACCTGGGAGAAAGTTCTCTACAAGGATGAAAAGACCGGCGCCATCGACGTTGTTTTCGATCCCCAGAACCCCAACGTGCTATTCGCGGCACTCTATCAAGTGCAACGCACTCCGTGGAGCCTGGAGGGTGGCGGCCCAGGTAGCGGCCTCTATCGATCGACCGACGGCGGTACGTCATGGAAACGCCTCGACGGAAAAGGCCTGCCTAAAACCATCATGGGCAGAATTGGGGTTTCTGTTTCCGGAGCCGATTCCAATCGCGTCTATGCCCTCATCGAAGCCAAGGACGCGAGCGGACTCTATCGTTCCGAAGATGCTGGGGACACCTGGTCCTTGGTCAACGAGGATCAGCGTGTGACACAAAGAGCGTGGTACTTCACCCACATCTTTGCCGATCCAAAAAGCGTTGACACCGTGTACATGCTGAACACGGGAATGTTTCGCTCTCGCGACGGTGGAAAGACTTTGGAATTGCTGCCCGCTCCTCATGGGGACCATCATGGTTTATGGATTGATCCCACAGATCCACGCCGCATGATCAATGGCAATGACGGCGGAGCCACGGTCAGTGTCGACGGCGGAAAGACCTGGAGCACGCAGTACAACCAGCCAACCGCGCAGTTCTACCACGTAGCCACCGACAACCAGTTTCTGTACTACGTTTATGGCGCCCAGCAGGACAACTCGACAGTCGCCATCGCCAGCCGGGCAGACGACGGTTATATCGGCCGGCAACACTGGTATGAAGTGGGCGGAGGAGAAAGCGGCTATGTTGTGCCCGATCCGCGCGATGCCAACATCGTCTACGCCGGATCCGGCGAAGGCGTGCTGACTCGCTGGGACAAGCAAACCCAGCAGGCGCAAGACATAACGCTGTGGCCGCTCGACTACTCCGGTCATGGCGTAAAAGACATGAAGTACCGCATGGGCTGGACTGAGCCCGTCGTCATTTCTCCTCACAACCCAGACGTGATCTACACCGGCGCGCAGATGGTCTTCAAAACTACCGATCGCGGAATGAGTTGGAACGCCATCAGCCCCGACCTGACCCGTAACGACATCAACAAGCAGCAATCCTCCGGCGGGCCCATTTCGAAGGACAACACCAGCGTCGAATACTACGACACAGTTTTCACCATTGCGGAATCACCTCTGCAAAAGGACCTGCTCTGGGTCGGAACCGACGACGGTCTTGTGCAACTCACCCGCGATGGCGGTAAGAGCTGGAACAACGTTACTCCGAAGGGCATGCCGGAATGGAGTTTGGTCAGCCTGATAGAGGCTTCTCCCAACCATCCGGGGACTGCCTACGTTGCCCTCGACTGCCACAAGCTCGACGACTTGAAGCCCTACATATATCGAACATCCGACTTTGGCAAAACCTGGGCCCAGATCACGAATGGAATTCCGAATGGAGCCTACGTCCACGCCGTACGCGAAGACCCCAAACGGAAAGGTTTGCTCTACGCAGGGACCGAAACCGGTGTTTACGTTTCCTGGGATAACGGAGCGAATTGGCAGTCGCTGATGCTGGACCTGCCAAACACTCCCATTCATGATCTTGTGGTCAAAAATGACGACCTGGTCGTTGCAACTCATGGCCGATCATTTTGGGTGCTGGACGATATCGGCCCGTTGCGGCAGATGAACGTGCAACTCGCAAATTCCGATGTGCTTCTCTACAAGCCGGCTCTCACCTACCGCATGCACTGGCCCGAAGACTACGAGAAGCGGCAGCCCGTGGGCGCCAATCCCCCCAAAGGCGCCGTCGTTTCCTACTACTTCAAATCAGCTCCAAAAGGTGAAGTGAAGCTGGAGATTCTGGACGGCAAAGGCCAATTAGTCCGCGCTCTTTCCAGCGTCGAAAAGAAGGACGAAGAGACGCCGCCGGAGTGGCCGGACCAGGCGAAGCCGGAGGAGAAAATTCCTGCCAACAGCGGCATGAACAGGTTCGCCTGGGACCTGCGCTATGAGGGTCCACACAGATTGCCCGGTGAGGTTTCCGGCGAAACTCGGTCGAGAGGCCCCATGGCGCCTCCAGGAACCTACCAGGTACGACTCACCGCGGAAGGGAAGACCTACACCGCTCCTGTCGAGCTGAAAATGGATCCACGAGTCAAAGTGACCGAAGCAGACGTCCAGAAAGAGTTCGAACTCCAGTTGCGTATGCGCGACGAGCTCAGTGCTATCCACGATACTATTCGCGAAATTC
>JBLNFC010000255.1:0-18300 GCA_050263355.1 Acidobacteriota bacterium | reverse complement strand
GTGCACGAGACTCTAGTTCGGCAACCGTTTTTCACATTGCCGCCACGCCTTCCACAAGCACCAAACATCTAAGATGGGATCACCGTCAATGGTTTGCATCGCGAGAAGGGACTGAGAATCGAATTCACGAGATTTTCATGTTAGCGAAATGTTTGTGCAACCTCGCGTTGCTAGCATTGAGCTATGCGTATAGAACCCACCCGTGTTGAATCCAGCTTCCGTTCCAGCTTTTTGCTTACGAAGGAGAATAGTTTGGCATTGACTTTGCAAAGTTGCGCGTTGGGGGATGCGATAGTTCTACACTGCAAAGGTCGCATCGTGTTTCGCGAGGAGGTAGTCAAGCTTTCGCAGGTGGTTGGTGAGTCAATTGAGACTTCGGATGTCGTGATTCTTGACTTAAAGGGAGTCTCGGCGATTGACAGCGCGGGACTCGGGGAGATGGTCGCATTGCACATGTGGGCTCGAGGTCATGGCCATGCGTTGAAGATGACGGGCCTGAGTAGCCGCATTCGGCATCTTCTGGAATTGACTAATTTGACTGCGGTGTTTGAGATCTATGCGACGGAAGAGGAAGCGCTCACCGTCGTGGCTTAATGTTCGCGTTGGAATTGATAGCGGCCCTGGCGTGCATCGGCCATAGCTTCGGCCACCGTAAGTAAAGCTCGGGCCGCATGTGACAGACTAGCTTCTTTCCTATACACGAGCCGAAGCTTTCGATGTATTTGCAACTCGCGAACATGGATTCTCACCAGTTCTCCGCGGGCGAGTTCTCCTTCCACGCTAATTTCGGGCAGCAAGGCTACGCCATTTCCCATAACTACGAAACGCTTGATGGCTTGGAGTGTCGGCAATTCCACGTCCATATGCAGCGGCGTCTTGTGACGGCGGAAGGTCTGAATCACTTTGTCGCGATAGGGAGAAGGAACCATGTGCGCGACGAACGACTCTGCACCCAGCTGGCGAATGCTGACCTCACGAATCGAGGCTAGTGGATGACGCGGTGGAACCACGAATGCTAACTCGTCCAGGTATACCACTACCGAATGCAGCTGCGATTCCTGTGGATCATAAGTAAGCAGGCCAAGCTCGACATTGTGCCGCAGCACGTCTCCAGGAATCTGACTTCCCAGCGACCGCTGAACCGTGATTTTGATCATGGGATGCAAGCGCCGAAATTCCAATAGAACCGGTAACAGGTAAAGGGAGGTGAGCTCATTGGCAGCAATCACCAGCTTACCTTTGTGCAGTTCGCGAAGCTCGACGAGAGCTTCTTGCGCGTCGTTACGCAGGTTCAACAACTTCTCAGCGTATTCCTTCAGCACACCGCCCGCATCGGTCAACACTCCTTCGCGTGATGAGCGGTCAAAAAGAGGCTCGCCAATCTGATCCTCCAATTTGCGGATGGTTTGGCTTACCGCGGACTGGGTGCGGTGAAGCTTTTCCGCCGCCCGCGAGAAACGCCCTTCGCGCGCTACTGCTAAAAAGACTTCTAACTGTGAAAGGTCCATTCCTGTCCTGTAGCAGAGCTACTGGGTCTATAAGCTTCGCTGATGGTGTTAGAAAAACTAATGATAAGTATCGGAATTATAAGCTTGCTTTATTGCCGTGTCCACGTAGCATGAAAGCTCATCCCTTGGAGGCTTTTGGAAATGGAACGACCACGGATCACGGTATTCGATACCACGCTGCGCGATGGTGAGCAGTCGCCGGGTTGCAGCATGAACGTACAGGAAAAGCTGCGTATGGCACGGCAGCTTGACCGTCTCGGAGTGGACGTTATCGAAGCCGGTTTCCCCATTGCTTCGGAGGGCGATTTTGAAGCTGTGCAGGCTATCGCCGCGTCAGTTCGACGGCCCATAGTCGCCGGGTTGGCACGGGCTCGCAAAGAGGACATCCAGAGCGCGTGGCAGGCTCTGCGGCATGCCGCTCGTCCGCGTATCCATGTGTTCCTGGCCACGTCGGACATTCATCTGCGTTACAAGCTGAAGATCTCGCGCGAAGAGTGTTTGGCCCAAACGAAAGAGGCGATCTCCTTAGCCAAATCACTGTGTCCAGACGTTGAATTTTCGCCCGAGGATGCTACCCGGACCGATCCCGTTTTCTTGTCCCAGGTAGTGCAGGAGGCGGTGGATGCAGGCGCGACCACCATCAACATCCCGGACACGGTTGGTTACAGTACTCCTGAAGAGTTTGGTAGTCTGATTCGCACGATTCGCGAACGAGTTCGCGGCTTGGAGGCTGTGACGCTTTCCGCCCACTGCCACAACGATCTCGGCTTGGCCGTTGCGAATTCCCTTGCCGCCATCGCCGCTGGCGCACGGCAGGTGGAGTGCACGATCAATGGCATTGGAGAGCGCGCGGGCAACGCGTCGTTGGAAGAAATCGTCATGACGATGCGGGTTCGCCCCGATCGGTATCCGTACGAAACCGGCGTCCGTACAGAGCAACTTTATGCGGTGAGCCAGTTGCTGACCGATGTGACAGAGGTTGCTGTTCAGCCCAACAAGGCGGTCATTGGGCGCAATGCCTTTGCGCATGAAGCGGGCATCCACCAAGACGGAGTGCTGAAGAATCCGTTGACTTACGAAATTATGACTCCGCAGTCGGTTGGTGTTCCGGATAGCCGGCTTGTGCTGGGGAAACATTCCGGGCGGCATGCTCTTGGCTTGAAGTGCGCTGAGCTAGGTTACGAGTTCGATCGCCGAGATCTGGACGATCTCTATCGACGCTTTATCGTGTTAGCCGATCAGATTAAGAATGTTGAAGACCACCATCTCATGCAGCTAATCCGAGACACTAAGGGTGTGCGAATCGGGCCTGGTCACCTCGAAGCTGTTTCGCTGGCCGTCGCGGCTTCCGTCGGTGGTCACGGAATCGCCCAGCGCCCGGCGATTGGAAAACCGGGTTTGCACGCACACTCGAACGAGCGAAAGCCGAGCGAGCTACCACTGCATCCCGCGGGCGAGCATCACCACGAGGAAGATTATCTTTGGGGCGTGTAAAATCGCGACGCTCGGCTAAACCAAAGTGTTCACATGCTCCTGCACATCACCACCCTCCCCGGCGACGGCATCGGGCCGGAAGTTACTGCCCAGGCGGTCCGAGTCCTCGAGTCTATCGCTAATCGCTTCGGTCACACGCTGAAAGTCACAGAGAAGAAAATCGGCGGAGCTGCGCTTCTATCGAGCAACGATCCATTGCCAGCCGACACTCTTGAAGCGTGTCTTTCCGCTGGAGCGGTCCTGCTCGGCGCCGTGGGCGGACCTGCATTTGATTCCTATCCGAGACATTTACGACCCGAGAGCGGACTGCTGCGGCTGCGCAAAGAGTTAGGCGCCTATGCTAACTTGCGTCCGGCGATTTGCTTTCCTGCACTCGAAGGCTATTCAACGCTTCGGCCCGAAGTTGTGCATGGAACGGACATTTTGATCGTGCGCGAATTGCTCGGCGGACTTTATTTTGGGGAGCCCCGATCGATACAGGGCAACGAACCGCAGCGGGTGGCTGTCAACACGATGCGCTATTCGGAACAAGAGATCGTGCGCATCGCGCGCGTTGCTTTTGAGCTGGCTCGGAACCGTAGGGGCAAGCTGGTTTCCGTGGATAAGTCGAACGTTCTTGAGTGTTCGCGTTTGTGGCGCGAAGTAGTGTCAAGGATCGGGAAAGAGTATTCGGACGTTACTCTTTCTCATCATTACGTAGACTCAGCTGCCATGGCGCTCGTTCTGCAACCAGCCAGCTTCGATGTCATGCTGATGGAGAACATGTTTGGCGACATCCTGTCCGACTTAGCTGGAGGTCTGGTCGGGTCCTTGGGATTGCTGCCCTCCGCCAGCATCGGCGGGAAGGTCGGTCTTTACGAGCCGGTGCACGGCTCCGCCCCGGACATTGCGGGCAGGAGTGTTGCGAATCCTCTAGGCGCAATTCTCTCCGTCGCCATGTTGCTGAGGCATTCGTTCAAGCTTGACGCTGAGGCGGACTGCCTCGAAGCTGCAGTTTCGAACGTTCTTGCAGCCGGCCACGGCACAAGAGATTTGGTCAAACCTGGTCAGTCTAGCCTGAGCACGGTACAGATGGGAGATAAGGTCCTGCAGGCAATTGAGGACGTAAGTCACCCCGTACAGTCCGCTGCAAGGTAGAAGGTCTGATTTCTCACACGGTTGTCTACCGCATCTCCGTTCCCGGAGTAAAATGGAAAATACGCGCAGGTAGTTCTTCCCGGTTCGCGGATGGCAGGAGGCGTAAGATGCTCTCCAAATGTGCCAATCCGAAATGTTCTAAGACTTTTCTCTATTTACGTGGCGGAAAGCTGTTTCGTCTGGAAGTTCCAGTCGAGTCCGAACCCGGAAATGCCGGCAACGGCAAAGCGAGCTTCACCACGCCTTTACGCCATGAATATTTCTGGTTGTGTGAGGCTTGTTCGCGAAAGCTTCAAGTAGTGTTGGAACCAGGCAGAGGCGTAAGAACCATTCCTTTGAGACACTTCAAAGCTGCTTCATAAAGGTCGTGCCGCAGCGGTCGGGCGTGTCATCGAATATCTTCCGGTGATCGAGTTCCAGCGAATCTTCAAAACCTCGCCAAACATGCGGAGACCGTCGCGAACTGGGTTGATTTGCCCCTGATTGTCATGCGCCCATTTCACTGCGACTTCGACGACGTGAAAGCCCTGCTTTTTCGCTAAGAAAATGATTTCCGGATCGAAGCCCCAGCGCTCGATTCGTTGCAAGGGAAAGATGGCCTGGGCAGCCTGGTGAGTAAACGCCTTAAACCCGCACTGCGTGTCCTTATACGAGAGCCCCAGGAAGATTCGCAGAGCCAAATTGAAAATCCTGCCGAATAACTGACGGTGGAGCGGTTGACGTTGGGTTTGCAGTTCGGAGCGCAGCCAGCGCGAACCAATCGCCACGTCGGCTCCCCCTTCGAGAGCGGCGAATAGCTTGGGAGCTTCTTCGATCGGAGACGAAAGATCGGCGTCACTGAACAACAATACCTCGCCTTGGGCATTCAGCATGCCATTGCGGACACTATAGCCCTTGCCCCGGTTGCCAGGATTTTCAATGAGCCGCACGATAGAGTTGTGCGCGACATATCCCTGAACAATGCTGGCGGTATCGTCTCGCGATCCATCGTTTACGATGATGAGTTCAGCATCCCATCCCTGCTCGGCGATGTAACTCAAGACGCGATTCAAGGTTGGGACAATCCGTTGCGACTCGTTATAGGCGGGGATGACGATGCTGTAGCGCAAAAGCTTCCTTTGAGAAGTCTTTAACACCTAAGCGTAATTCCGCCTAGTCAGATTCGCAACCTGCCACCTTATGGCTTGATCCGAGATAATTACGCGGACGTTAAATGCAGCTAAAAATAGAAGTGCATCTTAACAGGTGTTCTAAGCAACTTGTCGCTGGCGGGTTAACATGTCAAAGAACTCACTCACAAGTTCCTGGTCCCACAGTCCGGCATGAGCTTCGTCGTGCATCGTTATGACAGATTGCTCATGAGAGAGAGCAGGTTTGTAGGGCCGCGCAGTTCGTAGAGCGTCATAGGCATCGACCACCTGTAGAACACGCGCGAGCAGTGGAATTTCGCCCCGGCGCAGGCCATCGGGGTAGCCGCTGCCATTCGGATGTTCATGATGGGAACGAATTATGGGCAACACCAGCCTTAATGACCTGAGCGGCTTACAAATAGTCTCGCCCGTTACAGGGTGCTTCTTCATGATTTCCCATTCAGCAGCAGTGAGGTTACTGCCTTTTTTCAGGATCTCATCGGGCACCGCAATCTTGCCGAGGTCGTGCAGGTAACCGCCACGGCGCAACGCAACCAGTGACTCATTGTCTAGCCCGAGATGCCCTCCGAGATCCGAGGCGTAGCGCGCCAGCCGGTCGCAATGTCCTTCGGTGTAGGGGTCCCGAGCCTCGACACTTAGCCCTAATGTACACAGTACAGTCTCGGCCGACTCGAGTTCGTCCGTAAACTCCTTAAGCTTGAGCAGTGACTTGACCCGTGCGAACAGCTCTTCAGCGAATATGGGCTTGTTCAGGAAATCGTCGGCACCCGCTTCAATGCCGCGAAGCTTGTCTTCGCGATCGCTCAGGCCCGTGATCAAGACCACGGGTATCAATCGCGTCGCAGGGTTTTCTTTGATCTCCCTGCAAATCTCGTACCCAGACCTACCCGGCATAACTACGTCCAGCAGGATCAGATCAGGTGGGTGACGATGAATTTCTGCCTCAGCCTCAAAGGTATTTGACAGTGCGATGGCATCGTAGCCCCGGCTTGCGAGCAATTCTTGCATCAGCAAGACGACGTCTGGATTGTCGTCTACGACGAGGATGCGTGGGGAGCGCCGCCGCGCTGGCAGAATTTTCCGCATATCTAGATAGGATTCATCTTTACGGTCGGAAGTTCCATCCTGGAATGACATCGTCACACGCCTGGGAATTTAGGTCATTGTAACGGAATTGCGGATTTAGGACACGGCCTAACAAAAGGAAGTTTCATCGTAAGTAGGACCGAACTGCTTCCGAAATTGGGAAGCTCTTTGCGACGGAGCGTGTCGATTGACCTTGTACCACTTAGGGCGTCCGCATAGCGTAACGGCATGCGAAAAAGTGCAATGATTTGCGTCTGTGGGTGCTTGCTATTAACGAGTTTGCAAGCAGCAACCAAGGGTCACACGATCAGCTTCGGCAAGTGGCAATCGATAAAGTGGAACGCAAGCCCTGATAACCAAGAGAAAATTGAGCTCAAGGTACGGCCCCTATTCCTTGATGGACGCATTAAGGAGTACACGATCGGCCAACCGCACGATGTGACAGAGCGCGTCTTTGTCGTGCGCCGCGCCTTTCGCATAAACGACGCGCTACCCGGCGAAGCTTCTAGCCCGGCGCAATGGCGCTGGGAGCTGGGAGGATGGCTTAGCGTGGATCGATCAAGTGGCCGGCTAACCCTGCTTGCACTCCCGCTAATGGATACAGCCCCTCATGACGTGAGTTGGTACCGGGACTACGTCGCGTACTGCGGAGTTTCCGAAGAGAGCAAAAAGCTGTACGCTATCGTGGCGCAACTCGGGCGTCGCAGGCTTCTTTTGCGCAAGTATATCGGCGTTTCGGGGTCGGAAAATATAGCCGCTTGTTCAGCGCCACGTTGGGAACGAGCCCCCGCTCGGGTGACCTTCGATCTGCCGGGAACCGACAAACTTGTCTTCGCCGTGAACACCCGGATTCTGGATACGGTACAGGACAATGAGGAAGAGCAGTAGTGAAAGTCGGTCAAGGATCTTCGGGTGATTCCGGCATAGTAGCCGCCTTTTCACGTGCTGCCGCGGCCTCAGAATCTAATCCCTTGGCTTTGTAGGCAGCTGCCAACCCTAATTGTGCGCCCTTATAGTCCTCCTTCAGTCGGAGTGCCTCCTGAAAGGACTTGATAGCCTCATCATACTGGCTGGCTGAAAGTTGAGCTGAGCCGAGATAGGCGTAAATCTCGGGGTCTTTCGGGTCAAGGTTTGCGGCGCGCTGGAGCGTAGAGATCGCTTCCTCGTGATTCTCCATTGCATCCAGAGTTGCACCGAGGAGAAGGAGAGAGCGCGTGTCTTTCGGGTTAGAGCTCACGAGTTCGGAAAAGAGCGCCTTCGCTTTATCCACGCGCCCGGTGCGCATGTATACGAGGCCGAGGTTATATTTCGCATACGACGATTGAGCATCTAGTTGCAGCGCTCGCTGCAGAGCGGCCTCCGCAGCGGCAGTTTTCTTCTGACGCAAGTAGGCGTTGCCGAGCATTTCGAACCCAGGAGCGAACTCTGGATTCTGCTTCGTTGCCGCGCTAAGTTTCTCGATAGCAACTTTGAGGTTGCCAGTGTCGAGAGCTTCCGATCCCCGAGTGACGTCCACGACGTATGCGTTTGCTCGAAGGACAAGCGTGAAGGCTCCCGTGGCTATGAGAGCGGCTGCGGCGAACGTAGCCAGTCGTACCCGCCGGCGCCTTTCTTGCGGGCCCGTCAAGGCGACGGCCAAAACAGCCCCAAGTGCGAGGCCAGTTATGATTCCACCGAGGTGTGCTGAATTGTCGATCCCGCGGATGCTTTGCCCTATCAGAAGGTTGAATCCAGCGAAAAAGAGGAGGCTTTTCAGAGTACTGGTGAGCGCGACCTTTGGCACAGGAAGTTTCCCTAGATAAAGCGCGCTGATGAGCGCTCCGGCAATGCCAAAGATCGCTCCAGAAGCACCTGCCGAAACTCCGAGCGGGTGTCGCCATACGCTGGCGATGCTTCCGGCTACACCGCTGAGCAGGTAAATGCCAACGTAGCTCCAGCGCTGAAAAATGCGCTCGGTAAGTTGACCCAAATCCCAAAGGCACCACATGTTGAACGCAATATGGAAGATACCGATGTGGATAAAGGTCGAAGTGAGTAGCCGCCATGGCTGACCTGCCAGCGTCAACAGACCAGAATTTGCTCCCCATTTGAGGAGTTGTTCGCTGCTGGGAGCTGAAGGAGATACTCCAGATGACGCCATCACGAGGAAGACAGCTATGTTCACAGCCACCAGCCCAGCCGTAACAGGAAACAATCGCGCCAGTTGGATCGGGGAGGGGCGCGCCGCTGGAACCAGGCGTGGGTCACTTGCAGGCGTGGGTGCCGGAACGGCGATTTCGGCCCTTCGACAGTCAGGGCAATAGTCGCTTTGTTGTCCAAAAGAAAAGGCCGGAAGAGGTTTTCCGCAGCTTAAGCAGCTGGCCATAGAGAGCTTTCAAAGCTCTACTCTACCGTGACCCGCGGCACCTGCTCAACCGGCTCCCAGGTCGCCGCGAATGAGCTATTGGGCACCCGCAGCGTGCTCACTTGCGCTTTCGCGTTCAAGTTGCAGGAGGGCTTCTTTTCTCTCCACGCCCCAACGATATCCACCCAAATCACCATTCTCGCGAACGACGCGATGACAGGGAATGGCCAGTGCCACTGGATTCGTCGCACAAGCCCGTGCCACCGCTCTGGTGGCCTTCGGCTCGCCTATGTCACGCGCAACCTGGCTGTACGAGCGCGTGGATCCGTAAGGGATGGCTTGCAGGTATTCCCAGACACGACGCTGAAATGCAGTGGCCTGAATATCTAACGGCAGAGCTGCATTCAGCTTCTGTCCTTTCATTCGTTGCAATAGCGTGTCGGTCCAGTTTCGCAAGGTACGATCATCCCGCTTGCGCAGCGCGAAAGGAAATTCGTGTTTCAGTCCCTGCTCGAGTTCGTCTTCCGAATGAGCAAATTGAATGGCGCAGATGCCTTTGTCGGTTGCGGCCACCAGCATGCGCCCTAGAGGAGACTGCGCGAACGTATATCGTATGGGCGCCGAAACAGCTCCACGTCGATATTTGTCCGGTGTCATCCCTAACTGAGAAGCAGTGCGCTCGTATAACCGGCTGCTGGATCCATAACCGGCGTCGTACATGGAACGCGTGACGGAGTGTCCGGCGCGCAAGTTTTGCTTGAGCCGATTCATGCGACAAGAATCAGCGTACGCCTTAGGTGTAATGCCGAGTACGGACTTGAAGCTCCTTTGCAGGTGAAAAGGACTTTGCTGGAAGACGTTGCTGAGCTTTGACAAAGTCACTGGCTCATCCAGGTTTTGTTCGATATACCGGCAAATACTCTTCACGCGGTCAGCTTGGCTATTGCCGCTCGCTGCTTTAGGGCGGCATCGTAAGCAGGCGCGGTATTTCGCCTTCTCCGCCTCGTCGGGAGTGCGGAAAAACGTGACATTCTCACGTCGAGGACGCTTGGCGGAACAAGATGGCCGGCAATAAATGCCAGTCGAGGAAACAGCGAATACAAACTCTCCGTCGCGACTCGTGTCCCGCGTCAGCACAGCCTGCCACAGTTCCTGATCTTTTGCTGTCATGATGAGAGCCTCTTGCGGTTCGAGTATCGCATTGGTTGTCATGTTGGAAAAGATACGCTGAACCCAAGGCGCCCTCTATCCGAATCTTGCCTTCAAAGCGTCTTTGTGCGGTAATCCTAGAGCCTGAACTACGCACTGGTACTTGGCCCTACTGGTACCACCCAGGATTATGAGCCAGACCGCTCCATCAGCCCCGAACTGCGCTGAGTCCCCGGACGAGGTTGTAGCGGCTCACGTATCCGGCCCTGTTTCATTGGATGCTGCACATCCCGAGGACGAATGGCAGTTGGCCAGTCCCGTCAGCTTTTGCGCGGATTGGGCGGGAAAGAAGGACGATCCTGCGCGTCAGACCACAGTTCGGGTGCTGTGGTCAGCGGAGATGCTCTACCTGCGCTTCGAATGCAAGTATCGCGACATCACTGTCTTCTCCGATTCAGACACGAATGGTCGCCGTGATCACCTGTGGGACCGCGATGTTGTTGAGGTCTTCCTGCAGCCTGACGCTTCGAAAGCTCGCTACTACAAGGAGTTCGAGGTAGCGCCGAATGGATTCTGGATCGACTTGGATGTCTCGCCTCAGCCGCTGGTCGATCTGAAAAGTGGTTTACAACGGTCAGTCTGGTTGGATACTTCGCAGCAAACATGGGCCGCGGAACTTGCCATCCCCATGAACGCACTTACCCAAAACTTTGATCCTGAAGTGGTTTGGCGAGTGAACTTTTATCGCGTCGAGGGACCACAAGAGCCGCGTGCATATCTTGCCTGGCGTCCTACTAAGACGCCGCAGCCCAACTTTCACGTACCTAGTGCGTTCGGGAAATTACGCTTCGCCACCCAGTAGACGGATTTCTATTCCGTTCTCAACCCGGCTTTCACCGATGGCGATTAATTGCGTGAAACCTGCAGCGGTTCAATTGCTATACGGCTGGAGAGTGCTCAGCACAGTACTTAGACCCGCTCGTTTGCGCAATTCCGTGAGTAGTGCCTGAGCGGCATTGGCATAAGTTCTGCCGGGATCCGAGCTGTCCGCCCATACGGCCTCATACACGATTTGGGCGGCCTCCTTTAGATCGATGTGCAGCGCTGCCTCCAATCGGTCGGCTCTCTCCTGCACCTCTTCGTAGCAGGATTTACAAACTGCCGCAGGCTCGCTCGTTTCTGGATGATTCTGCTCCATTCCACAGCGGAAGCTGGCCGCGGTATTGATCTGAGTATGCGCTGCGAAGAGTTGCGCCTTAAACTCCTTCAAGAAACGCTCGCGTTCTTCCTCGAGCTCATCTATCTCGGGCGCGGGTTCATCCGTATTGAGTACCCGAGGCGCCGCGAGAGGAGTGGGGGAAACACGTTCAGAAGACTTGCACGTCGGGCACACCGAAAGGTGAGAGGCGTAGTACATGCCACAATTAGCGCAGGGCAGGCCGTAGAAGACGCGTGCTGCTGAGGGGTCCTCGACGGTCCTGGTTTCCGCCGCAGTACTGTTGTGCAGCTCGGAATTGCCGACATGCGCAATGCGTGCTTTTGCCGTAGCCATAGCTTCCATAACCGATTCTCCGCAATCGACGTGGGTCTTGGGGATCATTCTAGGAGGATCCACCTAAAGTGCCGAGGCACCATAGTTCATGTCTTGTCGGGTATTCGGGCGTGTCCGTGCTTTTTTGGGACGCGGGACACGGACTGATCCGCTTCAGCGCACCTCAGCCTTCATTAGCTTCAGGAGTTCGTCCTTCCGAGCCCGGTACAGAGACCGCGAGGGATCAAGGCGCGCCGCAGCTTCCAGTTCAGACAGGGCTTGATCGTAGTCGGCCAGATCGATGAGGCACGCAGCCAGGTAATAATGATTATCGGCGGTAGGTTCGAGGCGGAGAGCTTCTCGATACTCCTCTGCCGCGGCCTGGTTATCTCCTGAGGTGCTCAGGGCCAGTCCCAAGTAGTGATGGGCCACGGCTGAATCGGGGTTCAGAGAGACCGCTACTCGCAGTTCGCGCAGCGCCTCGGTGTTCTTGTGAGTCAGGAGCAGTGCCTGCCCGAGCACCCGGTGCTCCGTGGCACTGGTGGGGTTTTCGACGACGGCTAGATGAAGTTCCGCAATCGCAGCATCGTATTGGTGCTTGGCCATCAGCGCTTTGGCCATGCAACCGTGACCCGTCTGCCAGTTGGGATCCAGCCGGTACAGTTCGCGGAATTCGGCCAGCGCAGCGTCGTAGTCACCTTTATCACAGTAGGTGCTGCCCAGGTTATTACGGACAGCCATCTTTTCAGGAGCAAGACGCTTGGCTGCCTGGTATTCGGCGATTGCCTCGTCAAACTGACGTTGCTCATGCAGAACCAGCCCCAGATTGCTGTGAGCTTCCCAATACGCGGGTCTCAGGTGGAGCGCTTTGCGGTAATAGATAGCGGAACCGGAGAGATCACCTTTATCCTGAAGCGCAAGCCCCATGTAGTAATAGATCTCGGGATTCTCCGGATCATTGCTCAGTGCTTCGCGAAATGCGTGGATGGCCGCGTCATACTGTCCGTCGATAGTGAGTGCCAGTCCAAGGTATTTGTAAGCTTCCGTGTTATGAGGATCCATGCTAAGCGCCGTGCGCGCTTCGGCAATTGCGTTGTCGGGATCTTCCGAACGATAAAAGAGGTAAGAGAGCCGGCTGTGAGTCTCGGGGAATCCTGGCATCAACCGCGCTGATTCGGTGAACTCGTCGGCAGCATCGTCCCACTTCTCCCTTCGACGCAACACGCTGGCTAAGGCGAAGTGCAGGGCCGCATTGCCCGCATCCCCGCTCAGGACGGAACGAATCTGCCGTTCCGCTTGCTCGTATTTCTTTTCCTGAAACGATTGTGCCGCCTCGGCTAGACCCGTTGCACAAGCACCACCCGATGCATTACCGGTTTGTTTCTTTCTGATCGTGTTCAGGAGCGTGGAGTCGGATCCTGCAGCCTTTAATGCCATTCCGGAGACGCCCGAGGGAATAAAGCCCGCGCCCTGTTGTTCTACTAGATTGGATAGCCTCGTATGGCTCACTCCGCCTATCAGCCAGGACGTTATCTCGGTGCAACTCAGCGGTTTCTGATCGGAAGCCTCGGCAGGGACAGCAGACACGAGAAGACCAGTGAAAAGAAGGAGTACAGAATGGTACTTCACGCAAAACTCCTTAAAAGAATCGCATTGCGAATGGCGCTTTTGAAAACATAGTCTGCACAGGTAAGTGCCGGAAGGTAACTAAGGTAATGGGACTTGCGGCTTGCGGGCCAGTTTCTGGCGAACTTCGCTTTATCCGAAGTGGGTGGCCAGACGCGGCCAACTAACGTAAACTAGCTCATCGGCTTCCAGTGGAGGATCCCATGTTCGAAGGTCTTTTCCAGCCTATGCACCTGCTGGTTATCTTCTTTATCGCGCTGCTCGTGTTTGGTCCCAAAAAGCTACCGGAGCTAGGTAAGGGGCTAGGTGATGGAATCCGGGCGCTGAAGAATGGGATGAAGGATCACCCTGCGGAAGCGTCCAAAGAAGAGCCCAGCAACGAAACCAAAGTCTGACACTTCAACGCGTCTCAACTAAGGCTGCCGCCTCTGTGGCACTTGTCTTTCCCCGTCTTCACTGCCTGTTGAACTCTCCTGCTCCTTTCGTAAGCAGCTGTTGCTTACCGCTTTACCTATAGCTTACGTTGTTCTGGGAATCCGGACCCGCTGGCGTAAACTCCTACTCGATTGCTACACCGATCCCAGGAAGAATCATGATGCCCAAACTGCTTGTTGCCGCTGCTCTTCTGCTCGCCACCTCTCACTTGTTGGCCGACCAGGTTGTTCTTAACAATGGCGATCGCCTGACTGGAACCATCGTGAAGTCCGATGGAAAGGATCTGGTCTTGAAAACCGACTATGCGGGGGAGATCACGATCCATTGGGATGCGCTCCAGGGCTTGGCCTCATCGGGCCCCTTACATATTCGACTGAAAAGCGGCCAAACGCTGGTGGGCACCGTCTCCACGACGGATGGAAAGCTCGAATTCACCACTCCGCATTCAGGAACAGTAGAGGCATCGAAGGCCGACGTACTCAGTATCCGCAATGACGCTGAGCAGAAGGCATGGGACAAGTCTCAGCATCCTGGTTTGCTGGAGGGATGGGAAGGCGGCGCCAATGTCAGCTTCGCCTTGACGCGAGGTAACAGCGAGACCAAGAACCTCGCCCTGGCTTTCACGGGCGCGCGAACTGGGTTGCATGACAAACTGGCGCTCTACGCGAATACCGTCTACGCGACTAACGACGCTCCGGCCGCCATTCCGAGCACAACCGCCAACTCCGTTCAGGCTGGCATTCGCTACGATCGAGACATTACCGCCCGGCTGTTCGGATACGTCACCGCTGATTTTCAGACCGATGCCTTGCAGTCCCTCACTTTGCGATCCGTGCCCGGAGCTGGAGTCGGACTCCACGCCATCAAGAATGAGAACACAACCCTCGATCTGCTAGCCGGCGCCAACTACACGCGCGAGAATTACACCACTTTCACGCGCAATTTCGCCGCGGCAAGCTTGGGCGAAGAACTCATGCACAAAGTGCATGCCAGCACGGTGATCACCCAGAAACTGTATTTCTACCCTAATTTGAACGACATGGGTGAATACCGAGGTATCTTCAATTTCGGTACGGTAACGAAGCTCAACAAGTGGTTGGGCTGGCAGAACTCCTTCGGAGATATTTACGTGACGAATCCGCCTGCGGGAAAGCGGCAAAATGACATCCTCCTCACCACCGGACTAAACTTTACGTTCACGCATTAGTTGCCGGAGTACCTCGTGTGGACGCGCCGCCGCTGACCCAAACGGCTCGTAATCCTATTTGCGCAACCCATAGCGCGGCTCTCCGGCGCCCAATAATTGGCTTCTCCGCCCTAGCAACCCTCCACGTGTAAATCGGAATCTGAGAGACTCTGGCAGGCAGCAGCTTCATTATCAGCAGCTTACCGGAGAACGGCAGGAATCCGCCAAGTAGGTTTTGTATCTCCCACCAGCCTGACCGAATCGACATAACACTAGCGGAGTGAGCTCGAACGGAACGTGATAACCAACTTCTTGCTGGCAAAATGCGCTGGTCATTCTCATCGTTTGATCAGCTTCGCCTCAGTGCTGCTCGTGCTTTTGCTGACTATGAGTGCTGATCAGGCACACGGGCAGACTCTGTCCTATGGCGCCAACCAAACCCCGCCCCAGAGCAGAACCGGAATTTCGCTCGAGGCAACACAGAATCCATTCGACGGCAGCGTTTCGCTGGGGAAAGCCACCACGGAGATCCTTCCACTCACCTTTGACGATGCGATCAACCGCGGACTGAAGCAAAACCTGGGTGTGCTGCTCGCCAGCGATGACACAGTTTCGGCTCGCGGACAACGCTGGAAAGAACTCAGTAATCTTCTTCCCAATCTCAATGCTTCGCTGGCGGAAAACGTTCAGACGGTAAGCTTGGCTCAGTTTGGTTTTAAGCTCCCGGGACTCCCGCGCGTGATTGGGCCTTACAACTATTTGGACATTCGCGGTTCTTTGAACCAGTCCTTATTCAATTTCAACTTCATCGAGAAAGAGCGCGCAGCCACTCAGAACCTGAAATCCACTCAGTTCAATTACAAGGATGCTCGCGAGTTGGTTGTCTTGGCGGTAGGCAATGCTTACCTTCAGGCACTCGCTGGCACAGCGCGAGTCGAGACTGCTGACGCGCAGGTCAAGACGGCACAGGCCCTTTACACTAAGGCATCGGATCAACAACGTGCGGGCGTTTCTCCGGCCATTGATGTCCTTCGCGCGCAGGTAGAACTACAAAATCGTCAACAGCAACTGATTGTGGCTCGCAACGATTTCGCCAAACAAAAGCTGGCGCTTGCGCGCATCATAGGCCTCGCGCCCGGGCAGGAATTTTCCCTCGCGGATAAAGTTCCCTATGCGCCTCTTACGACCCAAGGCCTAGAGCAAAGTTTGCAGCGAGCTTACGCCTCCCGTCCCGATTACCAGGCTGCCCTTTCGCAAGTACGGTCGGCTGAGTTGTCGCGGCGGGCAGCCACCGCCGAGTACTTCCCGACGCTCGGCGTTGAAGCCGACTACGGGGATATCGGCGTGAGCCCATTTCGATCGAATGGTACTTATCACGTCGCGGGAACCCTTAACGTTCCTGTTTTTCAGGGCGGACGCGTACACGGCGACACCCTGCAGGCGGAAGCTTCTCTGCGGCAGGCCAGGAATCAGGCAGAGAATCTCCGCGGACAGATCGATTACGAAGTCCGAACCGCCATGCTGGATTTGAACGCCGCCGCCGATCAGGTACAGGTTGCACAGTCTTCCGTCCAATTGGCGCAGCAAACTCTCACCCAGGCGCAGGACCGCTTCTCCGCCGGAGTGACCGACAATCTCGAAGTTATCCAGGCGCAAGAGGCTTTAGCGGGTGCCAACGAAAGCTATATTGCCAGCTTATACGCGCACAATCTCGCCAAGGTCGAATTTGCCAAGGCAATCGGCTTTGCGGAGCAAGGCGTGAAGGATTATTTGAAAGGCAAGTAATCATGGATCAGAGCACCGAAACCCTGAGGGAACCACAACGAGGGAAAGCCGATCCCGGGAGTCGGCCAAGCGAACCCGACTCCGCGCCGAAGCGCGACTTTCGCGAGAGACGGCGCTCCGCCCTGAGCAATCCCCGTGTGCGGCTTGGTTTGATCATCGCCGCTGTCCTGATCGTGGTCGGCGGTATTTTCGCCTGGCGTTATTTCACCAGCTATGAATCGACCGACGATGCGCAGATCGATGGTCATGTCAACTCCATCAGCCCCCGAGTGTCAGGCCATGTCATAAAGCTGAATGTCGATGACAATCAGTACGTGCAGGCCGGCACAGTGCTGGTTGAAATCGATCCCACGGATTACCAGGTCGCTGTGGAACGTGCCAAGGCAGACTACGCCGATGCCGTTGCTGCCGCACAAGCCGCCCGGGTCAACGTTCCCATCACTTCGGTCAGCACTACCGGCCAGGTTAGTTCCGCGCAAGCGGACGTTACTAACACGCAAGCAGGAATCGCCGCCGCCACTCAGCAATATCAGGCGGCCAAAGCTCAATTGCTGCAGGCGCAAGCCAACAACACCAAGGCGCAAAGTGACCTGGAGCGCTACAAGCAACTGGTCGCAAAACAGGAAATCTCGCAACAGCAATATGATCAGGCGGTTGCTACCGCACAAGCGAGTGCGGCAACGGTAGAAGCGGCAAGGGCGAATGTCAGCGCCGCGGAGCAGCAAGTCATCCAGGCTCGCGGCAAGTTGGATCAGGCGCAAGCAAACCTTCGAACGGCCAATACCGCTCCCCGACAGGTCGCGGTGATCCGGTCACACGCCGCGTCAGCCGAAGCTCAAGTGCAACGCAAGAAAGCCGATTTGGACCAGGCACAGCTAAATCTCGCCTACACCAGGGTCGCTGCACCGGTCACCGGTATCGTGAGCAACCGCACCGTTGAGGTTGGGCAAAACGTTCAAGCCGGCCAGGAACTCATGAAGGTCATCCCTTTGGAAGATGTGTGGGTCACGGCTAACTTCAAAGAGAACCAGCTGCGTTCCATGCATGCGGGACAGCCGGTCGACATTCACGTCGACGCAAATGGCAAAACCTACCATGGACATGTGGATAGCATCGCCGGGGCTAGCGGAGCCCGTTTCAGTCTGCTACCTCCGGAAAACGCGACCGGCAACTATGTAAAAGTTGTGCAGCGGATTCCCGTAAAGATCGTTTTCGAAAACGGACAACTCAAAGGGCATGAACTCCGGCCTGGTATGTCGGTGGAACCCAAGGTCTGGATTCGCAAATGAGTACCGCGTCTCTGACCATGAATGAGTCCGCCGAGTGGCGGCCGGCATTCAATCCCTGAGTCATTGCACTGGCCGTAACGCTTGCCACTTTTATGGAAGTGCTCGATACGAGCATCGCCAACGTGGCCTTGCCTCACATCTCCGGGAGTCTTTCTGCTGGTCAGGATGAGAGCACGTGGATCCTCACTTCCTACCTGGTTTCGAATGCCATTGTCCTGCCCCTGAGCGGCTGGCTCTCTTCCATCGTAGGCCGCAAGCGCTTCTACATGGGCTGTGTCGCTTTGTTCACCATCAGTTCTTTTCTCTGTGGCCTTGCCCCCAATCTGGCGACACTCATTTTGTTTCGCGTGCTGCAGGGTGCGGGTGGTGGAGGCCTCCAACCGAGCGAGCAGGCCATCCTGGCCGACACCTTCGAGCCGGCCAGGCGCGGCATGGCCTTCGCCGTGTATGGCATGGCGGTCGTCCTGGCGCCGGCCATCGGGCCCACGCTGGGCGGGTTCGTCACCGACCACTTCAACTGGCGCTGGGTGTTCTTCATCAACGTGCCGGTGGGCATCTTCTCCCTGCTGCTCTCCAGCC
>JBLNFC010000254.1:0-8821 GCA_050263355.1 Acidobacteriota bacterium | reverse complement strand
GGGCCTGTTTGAAGTGGCAGATGGAGGCACGATATTCCTCGACGAAATCAGCGAGATGAGTCTTGCCATGCAAGTTAAGCTGCTCCGGGTCTTGCAGGAACGAAGCGTTCGCCCGGTGGGTGGTACCAGCGAGATTGCGGTCGATGTTCGGGTAATCACTGCCACAAATCGCGACTTGGACAGGCAGGTATCTGAAAACACCTTTCGCGAGGATCTGTACTACAGGCTCAATGTTATCCCCATCCATGTTCCGCCTCTTCGGGAGCGGAGGGAAGATGTCCCGCTGCTGGTGAATCATTTTCTTAAGAAGTATGCACCGGGTGCGGCAAAAAGCATCGCGCGAGTGAATCAGGAATCTTTGAATGCCCTCTGCGGATACGATTGGCCGGGCAATGTAAGGCAATTGGAAAACACGATTGAACGGGCGGTCGCGCTGGAAACAGGCGACGAACTACATGTGGACCTGCCAGTGGAGCGGCAGAAAGTGCGCGCCGCTGCGGCCGGTGTTGGCGCTAACGGAGTTGCTGGCGTTACGGCCGGCGTGCTACCCGATGGCGTCGATATGGAAGGCTATGTTGCCGACATAGAGAAGCAACTGTTACAAGCGGCTCTAACCCAATCTCATGGTGTTCAGACCAAGGCGGCAGATATCCTGCGGATCTCATATCGATCGTTTCGGCACCTGATGAAGAAATACGAGCTGTAGCGAGTCGGTGCCCTCTTCATACCTGAGAATTTAAGGCTAGCGAGCCAGCGATCTACGACCAGCGATTAATGACCGCTCCCCTTCAACTGCTGCTTCCAACCTAGGATTCTCGCCTTGTTTCCTTCTTCCTCCGCTTCCGGAATCATCCCTTTCTTCTGATACAGGATCGAGAGTCGTGTATGCGGCAGAACGTCATCCGGATCGATCTGGCAGAGGCGTTTAGCTACATCAATGGCTTCATCGTATCGAGTCAGGTCTTCCAGCGCTCGAGTGAGCCCATGCATAGCTTCGGCGAAAGTAGGATCGGCGCGCAGAGAGTTCTGCAATTCGGTCACTGCGTTCTCGGTTTGGCCGTCCGCCATCAGATCGAGGGCAGCGTAATAGTGATCTTCAGCTTTCTGGCGAGCAGCAGCATCGGTCATGTCAATCCCTGTTGAACATCGATTCTAAATCAGGCGGGATGCAGGATTGCCGCACCCGCACTTAGTATGCACGCATTTCGAAGGCTTGACTGTATGGGCTTTATCAGGTCGCGGAGACATTCTGAACTGTATCGGCGTAGGACTTCTTGTCTGTCACAGCCAGAAGCTGCCGCTGCCTTCCGGCAAGGCGCTTGTCCATCTCTTTGCGGTGCGCACTGGTCTGGGTTCGACCCGGTTCCGCCCGGCGCTTTTGGCTTGGTACATAGCCAGGTCCGCCGTGCGAAGAAGCGGATCAGATTGGGCCGGACCCGTGCCAGAAGCGATACCTACACTCAAAGAAACGGCAACTCGGTCACCGGCGAGAACGATGGTGCAGTTGGCTACAGAGGTGCGAACCCGCTCGGCCAGGTGCCAGGTTTCGTCGTCGTCGCATCCGGGAGCGATGATCAGAAACTCTTCGCCTCCATAACGTCCGACCGAGTCATAAGGCCGCACGGCGGCGGCGATGGCGCTGGCTACGATGCGCAAGACAACGTCACCGGCGGCGTGCCCCCGGCCATCGTTGACTGCCTTGAAGTGATCGACATCCGCCATGATGATGCCGATGGAACTGGTCTCACGTTGCGAGCGAAGCAGTTCACGATCCAGAATGTCAAGAATTGCTCGGCGATTCCAAAGCCCGGTCAGACCGTCGTGAGTCGCTTCCCGGTGCAGAGCCTCCTGCGTCTCCAGCAAGCGATGATGAGTCACGAGCAGCCGCGAACTGGAGCAGGCGAACGATACCAGAACCACCGTCGCGGCGAGTGAAATCCGTTCACGGGCAATCCCTGCCGACATGGCCAGAATCAGCAAGGGATAGAGTAGAGGGAACAACTGCGTGGCTACCAGGCTCCGGCGATGCACGGGCTCGCCAGGATCGCTCGGGGGTTCCAGAGCGCTCCACGTGGCGGACATCGCCAACGACATCACCAGTAACGCGCTCCAAAGAAGATCAAACCAGGCGCCAGTCCGCAGTCCTCGCCCAGGACCGTAGTAATACAAGGCGTCCACGACCCCGGATAAAGACAAGAATAGTCCCAGGCGGCCAAAGATCGACCGCACCGCTTTCGATCGAGACAACCTGGCCCGCAGCAGAAACGCGGCGGCGACTAGACCGTAGCCCACGAAATACGGCGTCCACACGGAATGTGCCAACTCCGTGGGAGATTCCGATCGTGGTATGTAAAAGAAATACAGGTAGGCCGCCACACAAAATAAGACCGCTTGCACGAAGTCGAGCACCAGGAGCCAGTCGAAGCCTTTTCGTTCGCGGTCCGGGTCCAAAAACAAAGCCATGGCGAGCGGGACGAACCAGAAGCAGAACAGCAGATTCTCTGCCCAGAGACTGAATTCGGAAACCGGGAGCAGATCGCCGTAGGTGGCAATCCCCTGGGCCACTAACCAGATGGAAAACGCGAGGGCGGCTAGCTGCCAAAAATGGCGCGGCAGGCCATCGGACACCCGGGCTGCGCGAAAACAGGAAACCACCAAAACGCCGCCAAGAAAGAACTGGATAAGGTCCGACAGGTAAGGTCCCGGAGCGACCGTGCCGAGAAGCGTTAGCACGATTCCATGCGCGAGCAGCAAACTCAGCCCAAAGAATATGATTGTGCGTGGCTTAGCCAAATGCGTAGTCTCTTGGCAGGGTATCCCGCCCCGGCTTTGTGCTACCAGATTACTCTGGTAACCAACTCCTCCATGGACCGGCTTCGAAAGGGCTGTATGCCCGCGTGTAACGGCAAACTCGTCCTGGATCGCTATTGTTTAATCGACCGCAACTCGTGCTCATAGACCCGGACGCCCAGGCATAGCTGCTGAGTGAACGCCATTGCTCCTGACCAGGGCGAGGGCCGTAAGATCATTGTGAACCAATGAGTCAGCGGCGAAGGCGCGCGCGTTCTGCAATATCGTCGTGCACAGTTTCGACGCGGCGCACGGCATGACGCCCTCCGACGCGCGCAAGACGCCTTCCAATCCGAACTCCGCCCCGTTGCCGCCCGTTTCGAAAAGCCCTCGAGATACGACCAATAGAGCGGCACCCGGAAGCAATGCGCAGGTGGAAGAGCTGTGAACGGTATGAGAGAAAAGCCCGAGAGGAAGGCCGGTGGCTTCGAGCGTGCGAATACCGTTGCCGTCGATCAGCAGGGCCGGAGTGTGACCCGCGTTTGCATAACATAGGGTGGCGAGGTCTTCGTTGTAGCAACTTATGAACGCTGGACAACTTCGCACCCCGCGAGAGCACTGGAGAATCGTGCAGTTGATTTCGTGGCATAGCGCCGACATGCCTTCTGCTTCGTTCACGCGCTCTTGGCTGAAAAGTTGTACGGCGAGCTCCGCAAATACCTCTTGCACTGCGATCAGAACTTCTCGAGTATCTGCACGGCGTCCAGCGACATCCATCAGCGCAAATAGCACTCGAGAAGAACTAACTCGCGGAATTCGTAGAAGTCACCGGCAAGGCGCTGGCCATGGTAGACAGCAGCCATCTCAGCATCACGCAGAACAGGTACGTCACAATGGAGAGGATCCAAAACTGGATTCGACGACTTGCTGTTCCGTTTCCATAAGGCGCGAAGCAATCCAGCTGATCGCGCGCTGAACCGGGGAAATCTGACGCGTGATGATGCCATTAGTCCCTTTCGTGAGAAGATCAACAATCTGCTAAAGGTTAGCGAAAACAGCCCGACACCGGGTTATGCTCGAATACGTTATCGGCACCAGCAAATGCCTTGAGTAGTGCGACGGCCGGACCTGAGTTACGGAGGTTCCGAGGCTCAAGTGGCCGATTGCGGCGGGACACGTACCCAGATTTTTTGAATGACTCCTGCACGATACGGTGCAGGGCCACTAGTTGGGTGTGGGCTTCCCGTTGTGACGTCCTTGAGCAAGGCCTGCTTTAATATTCATAGCGGAAACGATGAATCGGGTGACCTAATGATCGCTGGAGTTGATATCGGGGGAACCAAGATCGCTGTCGGGATGGTGGACGACAATGGGCAGGTCCGGGAACAGCAGCAGTGTGCTACGGATGCCGCGGGGGGCTATCGCAAAGCGATAGCCAACGTTGAGCGTATGCTGCGATCAACCTCCAACAAGGCTGGGGTTGAGATTACAGGCATCGGTATCGGATCAACCGGCCCCGTTTATCCTTTCACCGGGCAGTTCGGGAATGTCGATTTCTTTCCGCAGTGGTGTGGCGAAAACCCAGTGGCGGAGTTAGCCAAAGTTTTTAACGTGTCGGTCGCGATGGAAAACGACGGTGACGCTGCCGCGCTCGCAGAAGCGAGTTGGGGTGCCGGACGTAACAAAAACACCCTGCTTTACGTGACGATAGGAACCGGCATCGGTGTTGGAGTGATTCTGAACGGAAAGATCTACCGTGGAGTGGACCAGGCACATCCTGAAATTGGCCACCATGTCATCGATCCTTCTGGTCCGCTTTGTTCTTGTGGGTTCCAAGGCTGTTGGGAATCGTTTGCCGCGGGGCCGGCGTTGGTATCGTGGATGAAACGCTCGGTGCCGGATGACTATGCTCATCTGCCTGCTCTCACTGCAAAACGCATCTTCGAATTGGCGCGAGAAGGAGACGAGTGGGCGAAACGTGCCGTGGCGCACGAAGCTAAATATCTAGGATTGGGATTGGCGAACCTGGTCACCATGTTTGTGCCCGATGTCATCATTTTAGGTGGCAGCGTGATGAAGAGCGCTGACCTTTTGTTAGATCGAGCGCGCGAGATCATCGCGGCAAGTTGCAAGTTCGTTCCCTTTGAGCGAACTGAGATAACCCTGGCCTCCCTCGGAGAAGACACCAATCTCATCGGAGCCGCGCGAGTGTGGTACTCGCACTTTGGCCAGGGCTCCACCCCTAAGAGTACTTCTTAGGGCAGGTGCTCAAAATCGGAGAGTACCTGAGGGCTTTTCCCCGGCCGAACCACCAGAATTTCGGAGTTCCGCGCCACCAGCGCGGCGCGCGCATATCCAATGAATAACCCGTGCGCCACAATCCCGGGCTGCCTTTCCAATTTCGAAGCTAGTTGTGAAGGTTGCTCGATCAGGCCGAACCGACAATCCACGACATAATTTTGTTGATCCGTCAGGAACGGCTGGGCGGATGTTTTGTCCAAACGCAACAGCGGCTGTCCGCCGATTTCTTGAATGTGGTCTATCACCCAGGGCGCGGCAAATGGAACCACTTCGATGGGGACCGGGAACGAGCCCAGCAGCGGGACGAGTTTTGAAGAGTCGCTGATCACGAGAAAGTAGGTCGCCGCTGCTGCGACCACCTTTTCGCGCAAATGTGCCCCGCCACCGCCTTTGATAAGACTGAGATCTGATGCGATCTCGTCCGCGCCATCAACCGCCAAGTCCAGGCGCAAACCCCGGCGGGGTTCCGTCAAAGGAATGCCGAGTTGCCGCGCGAGCGCCTCGCTCTCTTTCGAGGATGCAACTGCTTCCACCCTCAACTCGCCCCGACGCACGCGCTCGCCAACGCAATTGATGAAGTGTTGCGAAGTAGATCCACTGCCTAAACCCAGCTTCATGTTCGGGCGGACAAAGCGCGCAGCAGCTTCTGCAACAATTCGCTTCTCTGCCTCCAACCGGTTTGTCGCGTCAGGAGTGCTCACGGAGTTCTTTCTATTTACCGTCGTGATAGATGATCCCCAGCGTGTATCGGACTCCCCGGCGCACCCGACTGACGCCGTGTCGCAAGTTCGTGCGGTAATACCCGCGGGTTCCCTTTACCGGGCGATAGCGAGTTGTAAAGATCACAATCTTTCCACGCTTCGCGGGGATTACCTCTACTTTGGACTGCGCTCGAGGCTGCTGCTCCACCAGCACAAATTCTCCACCGTCATAGTCCTCTCCCGCCTGGCTGAGAAAACATGTCATTTGCAAGGGAAACGCAGTTTCTCCATAGACGTCCTGGTGCATGCAATTGAAATCGCCGGATTCATAATGAAGGAGCAATGGCGTTGGTCGAGTTTGTCCGTGCTTCTTGCATGTCGACAAAAAGGTCGACAGCTTGCTGGGGAACACAGCGGGAATGCCCAGCACGTTGTGCCACTCGGTAGCAATTGGCGCCAAGTGAGGATAGGTGCTCTCACGAAGCTCCTGCACAAGCAGCGGAAGTGGGTACTTGAAGTACTTGTAGTCCCCTCGACCGAAACGATACCGCGCCATGATGATGTGGCTGCGGAAATGATCGTCGCAAGGATAAAGCCTAATCAGCTCGGCACATTCCTGAGCAGTGAGAACTGGCTCGATCAATGCGTATCCGAGCTCCCACAGCGAATCGTGAATTGCGCGCCAGTCAAGCCTCTCGATCCGTTGAGAGATGGTAAGCGTAGAGTTCTCGTTTGAAGCCATTGTCTCAGTGTAGAAACAAGCTGCGCGCTCAGCCATCTGATTCTTGCTCTCAAATGTTTTGTCGCTTGTTAGTTCCCGGCCTTGGCTGATGGGGCAAGCGCTTGTTCCAACGTCACCGCGGCTCGATCAATGCCAGCAGCGACATTGGCCAGCACCTCAGCAACCATGGGGACCTGTGTCTCTGCTTCACTCCACTTCTTTTGATCCATGTATTCTCGAACCGCAGCCATCGGTTTTGCGCCGTAGCCCGTGTAAGCACCGGGAGCATAAACCTGATGCTTAAACCAGGGCCGCTCGGGAAGCCCACGTTCATTCAGAAACAGGCGCTGCATCTGCGCCAGTTCAGCATTGAGTTGAGCCAAACTCGTTTGCGGTATGGTCAATGAGCCGTCAGCCTGGGCTTTGTCCAGGGCAATGGCGTATCGGTCAGCGCTCTTTTTGAGCAGATCGAGACTGTTCTTAAGAGGGGCAAAATTCATATATGGGGGAACGAGCTCAACCAGTGGAGGGACACTGGTCTTTGTGGGATCGGCGGTCGCGTCAAAAACACCTTCCCGTAACTCCAGATTTTTTTCCTTGATTTCGTCTTGCTTATCTTTGAGCAGCTTTTCCAGATCGCTCACATACTTGGTTAGCGTGTCGGCGGTAGCAAGGTAGTCGAAGGGAAGCAGGTCGGCATCAGCCAGACGCATCATAGCCACGCCGCCAACTTCCGCGAGCGCCTGTTCGTATTCAAACTTGGGATCCACGAAGTGTGTGTACCAGTGAAAATCGTCATAAATCGAGTGATATTGGTCGCCTTCGTCTTCACCGCCGAACCCGATATTAAGAGCTGAAATTCCCGCGTGGTCCAGAAAAGCGGTGTAGTCCGATCCGTCTCCAAGGGCATTGATCCTCAGGTCGTTTCTTTTTCGGACCTCGTCGCGCTGTTCTGGGTTCGTTGCGCGAGCAATGCGGTACAAATGAGCCCGGGTCCACACCGACATGTTCTTTTCGGGGTCTTTGTTGTCACGGGCAACGTCGTTGATGAAGCGCTCCAGATCGTGCGACCCGGAGGCATGCAGGAACCCGCGTTCGTTGGAATCAGAGTTGATGTAAGCGACCGCATGTTTCTGTAAGTCTGCGAGATGCGTTTCTACCCATTCTGTTGACCCCAACAGCCCCGGTTCTTCACCATCCCATGCGCAGTAGACGATTGTGCGCTTTGGATTCCAGCCCTGTTTGCGCAATTCGCCAAGCATCCGGGCTTCCTCCAGGACAGCGACCATGCCGGAAATCGGGTCATCTGCCCCATTCACCCACGCGTCGTGATGATTCCCCCGAAGTACCCACTCGTCAGGGAACTCCGAGCCGCGCATGGTTGCAATCACGTCGTATAACGGCTTCTCATCCCAATTCGACAGGACACGGAGGTGAACCTTCGCAGGACCTGCCCCTAGGCGGTACGTGATCGCCAAAGATCCGCGCCAGGCCTCCGGTGCAACGGGGCCCCGCAAGGCACTGAGCAGTGGTAGCGCATCGCTATAAGAGATGGGAAGCACTGGTATTTTAGTGATTGTTTTGGCGTCACGAATTGCAAGGCGTTTTGCTTCGGGAGTTGCTCCGACTCCCGGCGTCAACGGGTCACCGGGATAGTCCGTGTCCATCACGCTCCCACGCTGAACTCCCTCTTGCGGACGCCACCCGCCCTTTGGATACTCTTCTCCATTGAAATAGCCGTCGCCTCTAGGATCGCTGTAGATAATGCAACCGACAGCGCCGTGTTCGGCGGCAACTTTCGGCTTGATGCCGCGCCAACCTTCACCATAGCGCGCAATCACGATCGCACCCTTTACCGAGACGCCCATCCGGTCGAGCTGTTCATAGTCTTCGCGATTCCCATAGTTCACGTACACCAGCGGGGCGGTCACATCTCCATCTATGGAATAAGCATTGTAGGTAGGGAGTTGCTCTAAAATCTGATTCGTGGTGGGATCTTGGGGAATAATGGGCTCCTGCAACTTGGCCCGGAAACGGCTCGGACCGACTAATTCCACCACCCTTTCCTTCGGCGTGGGAAACAAAACTTGGAACGTCTCGATCTTCGCGTCGAAGCCCCATTCCTTGAATCGTGCCAAAATCCATTCCGCATTATCTTTGTCGTATGCCGAGCCAACATGATGAGGACGAGCCGTCAGCCGCTGCATGCTGTCCCGCAGAATGTCATGGGAGATGCCAGCCTTGAATTTGCTTTCCCAATCGCGCTCAATGCGAGAGTGCTCTTGGGAAAAGCCGCGGAGCCCGGACG
>JBLNFC010000253.1:0-3532 GCA_050263355.1 Acidobacteriota bacterium | reverse complement strand
GGTTTGGACTGATGAGCACGGGGATCGGGTTTTCAGCGAACTTCGAGGGGAAGGAACCGCCAACAGCAACAAAATTCTTGGAACGTTCATCAACGGCACGGGACGGTACTCGGGTGTTGCGGGCACCTATGAATTCTCCTGGCGTTTTCTGGTCGAGAACGAGGACGGCATGATTCAAGGGCAATCCGTGGGTTTGCAGGGACGGGTCCGCCTAGATTCGCAGACGGCAAGAGCACACGAAGGAGCTCCGGGGTCATGAGCGGTCCCGGAGTAGCAGAGAAAACGGAAGGCAAGCCGACAGCGACAATTGGGCTGCGAATACATTTAAAACGTGCCTTTCCCTTCGCAATGGCGGCTGCGATCTGGTTCTATCCGGTGCCCGCTGGACTCACGGCTCAGGCGTGGCACCTGTTCGCCGTATTCGTGTCCGCAATCGTATCTGTGTTACTCGGAGTGTTTCCGCTGCTAACCTCGACTATGTTGGCGGCAGGAGCCGTTGTCCTCACCAACACGATCTCGGCGTCAAAGGCGTTCGCAGGATTTGCTAACACGAGTGTGCTGCTTGTGGTTATTGCTTTCCTTGTCGCGCAAGCGGTGGTTAAGTCGGGACTAGGACAGCGGATCAGCTTGTTCATGGTAAGCCTGTTCGGCCACTCGTCACTTGGACTCGCATACAGCATTGTCCTTACTGACGCAGCGATTGCACCGGCATTCCCAAGCAACACAGCTCGCGGGGGAGTGCTGTATCCTATCGTTCTTTCTGTCGCACAGGGATCCGGCTCGCACGCAGATGATCCTGAGGGCCGCCGTTTAGGCGGATATCTGATGTTTTGCGGGATGGCGAGTCGTGCCGGGTCGTCCGCACTGTGGATGACCGCGACATCTGCTAATCCTATCGCGATGCAGGTGGCTCGCGAGTACGGAATCAATGTCGGCTTCGGAAAATGGCTCGTTGCGTCTTCCGTGCCCGCACTGACGGCGATTCTGTTGTTACCCAGAGTGATTGCGCGCCTATTTCCGCCGGGTGTGGGTTCAACGCCAGATGCTCCTGCTGCCGCGCGTAGAGCGCTGACACAGTTAGGGGCGTTGTCGCGGGAAGAATGGATCACGGCCGTCGCTTTCGTGGTGATGGTAAGCGGGTGGATCTTCGCGGACAAGCTGCAGCTTAATGTGACGAGCATTGCCTTTGCAGGCTTGGGCCTGTTGCTTATGACTGGCGTGCTCACGGCAGATGATATTCGTACCCAAGGCGACACCCTGGCCACCTTTCTCTGGCTCGCGGTACTATTCGCGCTGAGCACACAACTAAACGAGCTTGGGTTTATGGGTTATGTGGGTCAGCGCTTGGCCTCCTACATGGGAGGAATATCCTGGCCGTTGACTTATGTCGCGCTCATCGTTATTTACGTAGCTATTCACTATATGTTCGTGAGCCAGTCGTCCCAGGTTCTCGCCTTGCTCGGAGTATTCCTTGATGTCGGCATCCGCGGGGGAGTTCCTCCACAAGTGATGGCTTTTTCGCTGTTTTTTGCGAGCAGCTACTTCTCAGTGATTACGCCACAGGGTGGAAGCCAGAATGTAATCTTCGTCGGCAGTGGCTATCTCACGCAGCGCGAACTCTATCGACTTGGACTGCTGATGACTATTTTCTTTATGGTGATATTCCTGACGATCGGGACGGGGTGGCTAATGCTGGTCGCCCGATGAACCAGGAAGCGGAATCTATCACATGCCCGAAAACGACTCGAGATCGTAGCGAACGCCGGAATGCACGTACCATTGTTACTCAAGTTGAAAAAGAATCAGGTAGAGTAGCTCGTATCAGTTTGTTTCGTCGTGAGTGTGTCAGTCACGACGCCCGTCTGAGAAACACATAGCGGATCTTGAACTTGGGTGACGCCCTTGCTTCGCATCGAAACTGGAATTCGAATCGCATTTTGATTCAACGGGCACTTAAAAGTTATACCCGAAAATAAATCGTAGTGTCGGGACGCCGTTCGCCCATAGGCTAGTCTTCACTTCACCAAATGTCCCACGCCTGAACTGAATGCCGCTGAAAATATTGAAACCCGTTTCGTAATTGAAATTACTGAAACTGATGTCCCTGGTACCGACTCCTTGATGGATGAAATTCAGTCCAGGTCCTGCACCCACATACGCCGACCAACGACCGTGCCGGAAGGTGATTGGAAGACGATAGGCGCCCTCCAAGTTGAGAGCGAACATATCGGTGAGTTCTCCGAAAGCGAACTCGACATTGGGACGTAAGTAAAAGTCGCGGGTAAAGACAGGGCCAATTCTAGCTTGCACACCAATCAGGAATAGCTCAGGGTCCAACCCAGCCCCTAACCTAGCGCCTAGCCGCCAACGTTTGACTGATCGTTCAATTTCACGTTGTACGCCGGTAAGTTCCTTGGGAGGCGGGGCGACGTCCTGTGCTCCTGCCGATGCAGATGCGGCTGACGGCTCCAGCACAGTAACGCGAGTAGCGAGCCACACTCCACTTTCATCACTCGGGCTGGAAAGGACGCGGACGCGCGCACCTTGTGAAATTCCCTTGGGCCGGACGGTCGGGCCCTCAAAAACGAATAGCTGGTATCGATTGTCGTCAGTCCTTATCACCATCGTCTGCCGGCCAACCGAATCCACCGTCCCCACGACCGGACCAGGGTGTTCAGCTTGCTCGGACTGGCCCGATGATTCGGCAGCCGGCGGGATTGAGGCTTGCCCACTAGACGGGGTTGATGTTTGCGCAGCCCCGTTGGTCGCCACGGTTACTGCGAAGAGTGAGCACATTAACACCACACGAATCGGTTGCATGTCTATCCTCGGTACGACGGCGATAGAATCTTGTTCCCCTGATTCCACCAACATTATGGCTTGGCGTCGATCATGAAGAGCTTACGAAGAGGATAGGCGCCATCAAAACTGTTAGTTGTTACAGTAACGATAGGTGAAAGTAATCGAACCTGGAGAGCTACACTGAATCGATATCTTGGCTCCAATGGTGAGTGATAGGTTCTGGTGAACTGGTTTTCGACTCTTATCTGGCGAGAAGTTTCTCCAACCGACACGGCTCATTCCAGCATAGGCGAAAGGCATTGGCGCATCCGATGATCAACATTCCTGCTTTCGTGGCCAGCAGGCTGACGCTTGTCATACGGGAGCAAAACAATTAGCGATCAATCAGGTAAGGTAATAATGTGATTCCGAAGTGCAAAGAGCACTAGCTCGCCGGTCGAGTGCACATTTAGTTTGCGATGGATGTTGGTACGGTACGTCTCTGCTGTTTTAATACTCACACCCATTTGAAGAGCTGTTTGCTTTGTGCTCTTTCCTTCGGCAATAAGCTGCAAGGTCTGACGCTCACGAGACGTTAAACTGCACACTCCCCAGCCAAGGCCATCCCCGGAATGGCTGCTATTCCTGAGGTAGCCATTCAACACCATATCGTCGACCTTTGAGTTGAAGAAACTGCGATTGTTCTGTACTGCCTCAACTGCTGTGATTAAATCCATTGCTGCGTCAGATT